>JAHFVB010000262.1:0-1748 GCA_023264755.1 Mycobacterium sp.
GCTTCGGACAGCTCACGGGTGGCGTTGGACGTCAGGAGTACGAACGGCTTGCGCTCGGCGACGATGGTGCCGAGCTCGGGCACCGTCACCGCAAAGTCGGACAGCACCTCCAGCAGCAGACCCTCGATCTCGATGTCGGCCTTGTCGGTCTCGTCGATCAGCAGCACGGTGGGCTCGGTGCGCCGGATCGCGGTCAGGAGTGGACGGCTCAGCAGGAACTCCTCGCTGAACACGTCCATCTTGGTCTGATCCCAGTCGCCCTCACCGCCCTGGTTGCCCGACTGAATGCGGAGAATCTGCTTGGCGTGGTTCCACTCGTAGAGCGCGCGCGCCTCGTCGACGCCCTCGTAGCACTGCAATCGCACGAGCCCGGAGCCCGTGCACTGGGCGACCGCACGCGCCAACTCAGTCTTGCCGACGCCCGCCGGACCCTCGACCAGTAGCGGCTTGCCAAGCCGGTCGGCGAGGAAGACCGCAGTGGCCGTGGCGATGTCGGGCAGGTATCCGGTTTCGGCCAGCCGGTTGGAGACATCGTCGATGTCGGCGAACAACGGTGCAGGGAGGGCGGGAACGCTCAAGGGTGGTGCTCCTGTCAGGCTGGGCGGGTGTGGCCGTCGCCCCACACGATCCACTTTGTCGAGGTCAGTTCCGGTAGCCCCATCGGGCCTCGGGCGTGCAGCTTCTGCGTAGAGATGCCGATCTCGGCGCCGAAGCCGAACTGTTCGCCATCGGTGAACGAGGTGGACGCGTTGACCATTACCGCGGCCGCATCCACTTGCTCGGTGAACCGTTGGGCAGCAGCGAGATTCGTCGTCACAATGGCCTCGGTGTGGCCGGTGCCGTACTCGTTGACGTGGGCGATCGCGCCGTCGAGGCCGTCCACGACGGCCAGCGCGATGTCCATCGACAGGAACTCGGCGCGCAACTCGTCCTCGCTGGGCTCGAGGTGGACCGTCACCCCGGCCTCCTGCAGCGCGGCGACGAACCGCGGCACGGCGTGGTCGGCGATGGTCGCGTCGACCAGCAGCGATTCCGCGGCGTTGCAGACGCTGGGCCGACGCGTCTTGGAGTTCAACAGGATTCGCTCGGCGACGTCGAGGTCGGCGGCTTCGTGGACGTATACGTGGCAGTTGCCGACGCCGGTCTCGATGGTCGGAACGGTGGCGTCGCGGACCACGGCCTCGATGAGTCCGGCCCCACCCCGCGGGATCACCACGTCGACCAATCCGCGCGCCTGGATCAGATGCGTGACACTGGCCCGGTCGGCGCTGGGCAACAACTGCACCGCGTCGGCCGGCAACCCCTCGGCCACCAGGGCGGCGCGCAAGGCCGCGACCAGCGCGGCGTTCGACCGGGCCGCCGACGAGCTACCCCGCAGCAGCACGGCGTTGCCGGACTTCAACGTCAGCCCAAAGGCGTCGACGGTGACGTTCGGCCTGCCCTCGTAGACCATGCCGACGACACCGAGCGGCACGCGCTGCTGGCGAAGCTGAAGGCCGTTGGGCAACGTGCTGCCGCGCAGCACCTCGCCGACCGGATCGGGGAGGCCGGCAACCTGGCGCAGTCCGGCCGCGATGCCGTCGACGCGGTTGGGGTTGAGCGCCAACCGATCGAGCATGGCGTCGGGAGTGCCGGCGGCCCGGGCGGCGTCCAGGTCCTCGCCATTGGCGGCGAGGATCTCGTGGACCCGGGCCAGCACCGAATCGGCCGCGGCGTGCAGCGCGCGGTTCTTGGTCGTGGTGTTAAGC
>JAHFVB010000262.1:1758-7151 GCA_023264755.1 Mycobacterium sp.
GCGGGCCGCACCGTGGACCTGCTCCCGCAGCTCGACGTTCCCGTCGGCTTCCCGGGTCGCTTCGCTCCTGCCCTCCGGAGCGGCCTTCACACTCATTAGTCCAGCTTAACGACGTAACTCGGCCGCCGCCCGGTCGGGGTTAATGTAACTGGATGACGAGGGTGCAGAACCGGGTGTGCGTGGTCGGCAGCGTCAACCTCGACCACTCCTTCACGGTCGAGACACTGCCGCGGCCCGGTCAGACGGTCCTGGCGTCGGGGGTCGCGTCGGCGCCCGGCGGGAAGGGCGGCAATCAAGCCGTCGCAGCCGCGCGATCCGGCGCCGCGGTGCAGTTGGTCGCCGCCCTGGGCGACGACTCCGCGGCCGTCCAACTGCGGTCGCATCTGCGCGAGCACGGCGTCGGGCTCGACGGACTGACCGTCGTGCCAGGGCCCAGTGGCACCGCGGTGATCGTCGTGGACGCGGGCGCCGAGAACACCATCGTCGTCGCGCCGGGCGCCAACGCCCACTTGAGCATGACCTCGGCGCACGTGCGAACCGTCGTCGCCGACGCCGACGTGGTGTTGATCCAGTTGGAGATTCCGCTCCAAACGGCGTTGGCCGCGGCCCGGGTGGCCCGCGCCGCGGGCACCGTCGTCGTCGTCAATGCATCGCCGGCCCTTGGCGATGACGCCGACCTCGCCGCGCTGGCCGACTCCTGCGACGTCGTCGTGGTCAACGAGGACGAAGCGCGGGACTGGCATTGGCCGGTGCCACATTTGGTGACCACCCGGGGCGCGCGCGGCGCCAGTTACCTCCACGATGGACGCAACGTCGACATCCCGGCTCCCGCCGTGGAACCCGTCGACACCACGGGTGCCGGCGACGTCTTCGCCGGTGTGCTGGCCGCCGAATGGCCTTCCGGTGCCCAACGCGCGTTGCACCGGGCGTGCGCAGCGGGCGCGTTGGCCACCCTGATACCGGGTGCGGGCAACTGCGCCCCCACTGCCGAAGCGATCGACGACGTGCTGGACCCCACCACGAGCGGGTTAGGAGCTCCATGACGACCGCCGAAGACCTCCCCCGGCCCCCGGAGGGCGACTGGTTGGGCACCCCGTACCTGCGCTTCACCCGCGAGGGCGCCTTCGGCGTGTGCACCCTGGACCGACCCGAGGCACGCAACGCGATGACCCCGGCGATGTACTTCGGCATCAGGTATGCCGTCCGGCACGTCGACGCCGACCCCGACCTGGCCGGTCTGTTGATCACGGGCACCGGCGACGTCTTCGCGCCCGGCGGCGACATGGGCGGCGGTGGCGCCGACAATTGGTTGACCTACGGGTCGGCGCTCGGCATGGACGTCACCCCGTTCGAGACGCTGCGCCAATCGGTCAAACCGGTGGTCTCGGCGGTCAACGGGTTGTGCCAGGGCGGCGGACTGCAGATCGCGATGTGCAGCGACCTGGCCGTCGTCAGTGAGCGCGCCACGTTCCGCGTCCCCGAGTTGTACCGGGGTATCGCCGATACCTACTACAGCCACATGCTGGCGCGGCTGATCGGACCGGTCCGCACCCGGGAGCTGATGTTCACCGGACGGACGCTGTCTGCCGAAGAGGCCAGGGACTGGGGCATGGTGGCGCGAGTCGTGGCGCATGACGAATTGAACGACGCGGCCCGCGAGGTACTGGCGCAGTGCTGCCGGACCGCGCCGCGCGCCAGGGCGGTGATCAAGTCCAGTCTCGACAACTACCTCGGGCTCTACGACCGGATCGGCATGCAGGCCAGCCTCGGCGAGCCCGAAGCCGTCGAGGGCTTCCTGGCGTTCAAGGAACGCCGCTCCCCCAGCTGGGTGCACCCCCAGTTGCGGATCGAGGGCCGGCTCTAACAGCAAACCATCAGCAAGCTCGCAGCTGAGCCGGGCCGATTGGCCCACCCTTGCTCCCATCGCAGGCGAGCAGCTACTCCCGACGTGGGAACGGTCGAATACCGGACGGCCAACAGCGCTTACCGCAAACGACGAATCCGGGAGAAAACCGCCCTGCCGACGTATCGTGTCGGGAGGTGGGGGGCCAGCTTGCCCGTCGCAGTCGGAGCACAGAGGGCGGCGTCGATGGAACGCATTGAATGTCAGTGGTGTGGGGTCCAGAACGAGCCGGGACGCACCAGCTGCGGAGCCTGCGGAGCACCGCTCGACGTCAAGAACCTCGTCAGCGATTCCGGCTGGACCGAGGCGCCGCGCCTGCGCGACATGACGGAGTTCCGATTCTCCAACTCCACCTGCCAGATCGAGGGCGAGATCGTCCCGGTCGCCGAGCTGGCGCTGGCCGCGGGCGACGCGGTGTTCTTCGAGCACCACGTCATGCTGTGGAAGGAGCCGAACGTTCCGGTGTCCGCGCTCAACACCGGCGGCGGCCTCAAACGCATGCTCGGTGGCATGCCGCACATCGTGACCATCGCCCATGGGCCCGGCCGAATTGCGCTGTCGCGCGATGCAACTGGAGAAGTCGTGGTGCTGCCGCTTCACCCCTCGATGGAAATCGACGTACGCGAGCACGCCTTCCTCGCCGGCACTCACACCTTGACCTACTCGTTCGTCCGCCTGGGCTTCGCCAACGTGCTCCACGGCGGCGGAGGAATGTACATGGATCGCTTCATCACCCAACAGTGGCCCGGGCTGCTGCTACTGCACGGGTACGGGAACGTCTTTCAGAAGACGCTGCAGCCCGGTGAGAAGATCCAGGTCGAGCCCGGCGGCTTTCTCTACAAGGACTCGTCGGTGACGATGAACTCGGTCAAGCTCAACGTCAAGACCGGGCTCATGGGCCGCAGCATGTATCTGGCCGAAATGACCGGACCCGGTCGCGTCGGGATCCAGTCCATGTACGTCCACCACGGATCGGACTAGGCCGGCCATGTCGACACCAGGGACCCCCGCCGCCTACACCTGCCCGTTCTGCCGAATGTCGAGCGAGGGTGCCGGTCAGACCTGCCAATACTGTGGCGCCCCGGTCGACGTCACCCTTCGCGTCACGGATTCCGGGTGGCTGGAGCAGCCGGCGATCCGCGACATGGCCCGCATTCGCTTCGGCCAGTCCACCTGCCAGCTCACCGGCAAGTACGTACCGGTGGCGGAAATGTCGTTGCACGACGACGACTGGGTCTGGTTCTCCCACCACGCGCTACTGCACAACGATCTGAACGTCAGCCTGAACAACCTCCCCATGAAGGGCGGCTGGAAGCGCATGCGCGCCGGGCTGCCGCTAGTGATGATGTGGGCGAAGGGCCCAGGAAACATCGCGTTCAGTGCCAGCGAGCCAGGCGAGACACTCGCGGTGCCGCTCGCGCCCGGCCAGGTCATCGACGTCGTCGAGCACTGCTTTCTGGTGGCGACCGGCAACGTCCAGTACGACTGGCAGAACGCCGGCGTGTGGTTCACCACGCGAAGCGGGGACGATACGGAGTGGCACTATCCGGTGGGCCAGACGATGGACCGCTTCACCGCGGTCGGCGGCAACGGACTACTGCTCCTACACGCCCCGGGAAACACGTTCATCCGCGACCTGAGGGCTGACGAGCGCATCCTCATCCAGCCGAGCGCACTGGTCTGGAAGGACCAGGGCGTCGCCATGTTCCTGCATTTCGAATACCCCGGCGGGACTTACTGGTACAGCTCGGCGAGGTGGCAGGCGAAGACGACTTGGCTCGCATTGCAGGGCCCCGGCCGGGTGGCCGTCAAGTCGGTGTTCGAACGTCCCGAGCCCAGTGGCACGGTGTACCAGCATTCCGGCGCGACCGTGACCTCGTGGGGTTCGGGTGGCCAGCAGTCCGGATTCCTCGGACCATCGGTGGCTCGGGGCGCCCTGGGCGGATTGCTCGGTGGCGCACTCGGCTTCGTCATCGACTCGGTCTTGAACGACGACGACTGAGCCCCTGCGATTCGTGGAGTTTCGGCGGCGTCCATCGCCGCCGAAACTCCAGAAATCACTCGGTGGGCACCTCGCGCTCGAGCTCCTCGAGCCACACCCTGGCCGACATGTCCGACGGCGCGCGCCAGTCGCCGCGCGGCGACAGCGCACCACCCGAGGACACCTTCGGACCATTCGGCAACGCCGAGCGCTTGAACTGGCTGAACGAATAGAACCGCTGCGCGAACACGGCCAACCAGTGACGAATCTCGCTCAACGAGTAGGCCGGCCGCTTGTCCGGCGGGAATCCCGGCGGCCAGTCGCCCCGTTCCGGGTCGCTCCACGCATGCCAAGCCAGGAATGCGACCTTGGAGGGGCGGAACCCGTGACGCAATACCTGAAACAGCGAAAAGTCCTGTAGCGCATAGGGGCCGACCTTGGCCTCGCTGCTCTGGACGGGTTGATCCGCGGTGGCGGGCACCAGCTCGGGAGTGATCTCGGTGTCCAGCACCGACTGCAGCACCGAATTCACCTCGGCGCCGAAGAGGTCCTCCGTGATGACCCACCTGATCAGGTGCTGGATCAGCGTCTTCGGCACCCCACCGTTGACGTTGTAGTGCGACATCTGGTCGCCGACACCATAAGTCGACCAGCCCAACGCCAACTCCGACAGGTCACCGGTACCCAGCACGATGCCGCCGCGTTGGTTGGCCAGCCGGAACAGGTAGTCGGTGCGCAACCCCGCCTGCACGTTCTCGAAGGTGACGTCGTAGACGTGCTCGTCACGGGAGTAGGGATGTCCCAGCTCGGCCAGCATCAGCTTGGCGGTGTCGCGAATGTCTAGCTCGGAGAACGTGACGCCGAGCGTCTTGGCCAGCGCGATGGCGTTGCCCTTGGTGTGGTCGCTGGTCGCGAACCCAGGCAGGGTGAAGGCGAGAATGTCGCTGCGCGGTCGGCCCTCCCGGTCCATCGCGCGGGCGGCGACAATCAGGGCGTGCGTCGAGTCCAGGCCACCGGAGACCCCGATCACGACCTTCGGATAGTTCAGTGCGCGCAGCCGCTGCTCCAACCCCGACACCTGGATGCTGTACGCCTCATAGCAATCCTGTTGCAGTCGTTCGGAATCCGACGGCACGAACGGGAACCGCTCGACCTCACGACGCAAACCGATGTCACCGGCAGGCGGATCGACGACGAACTCGATGCGCCGGAACCCGTCGGTGCGGGCGGCATGGGTGCGCCGGTTGTCGTCGAACGTGCCCATCCGGATGCGTTCGGCGCGCAGCAGTTCGGTGTCGACGTCGGCGACCGAACGGCGCTCGCCCTTGGGGAAGCGCTCCGATTCGGCCAGCAGCACGCCGTTTTCGTAGATCATCGTCTGGCCGTCCCAGGCCAGATCGGTGGTCGACTCGCCCTCGCCGCCGGCCGCGTAGAGATACGCCGCCAGACAACGCGCCGACGCCGAGCGGGCCAGCAGCTTGCGATCGTCGGCCCGCCCGATGGTGATCG
>JAHFVB010000263.1 GCA_023264755.1 Mycobacterium sp.
ACCCGCCTTGGCATGCCGGTCCAGGCCGACGGTCGCGGCCGGTCCGTTGGGCATGTACATCTGAACGGCCAAGGGCGACACGGCCTTCAACCCACGGTCCTTCATGGCGTGGTAGGCCAAGATGACATCCTGGGTGATTCCGTAGCCGGAGCCGATGGATACTCCCAGCCGCATCGGGTCGACGTCCGGCGTACCGCAGGCCTCCCACACGCGCCTGCTGAGCACCAGCGCAATCTTCTGCAGGTAGGACAGCCGGCGCAGCTCGACCCGGTTCAAGTCGGTATCGACGTTCTCGAGGATCCCCGCGCCCATGCGCGTGGGCAGTTCGACGTCGGCCGGCAGCGCCTCGCCGAGCAGTCGAACTCCACTCTGCCCGTCGAGCAACGCCTTCCAGGTGCCCTCGGCATCGGAGGCCACCGCAGTGCTCATCGCAATGCCGGTGACGACGATGTCGGGAATCGAGCCCTGCATCTGCTATCCCCTAAGCAATCCCGTCCCTGAGTGGCTTCGCGTCACGCTACCGAAACCCGATCCGACGGGCTAGCTCGTGAAGCGTGCCACTCCTCACGTCCAGTTACCCGGTGCTCCGAGGTCCAAACCAGCAAACCGCGGCTGACCAGGTCAGCAGTCCCATTCTGGCACAGCCGGCGGTCCCCGAGCGCACTGGCCCCGATCCCCAGCGGTCACCGCCACTCCGCCCCGGGTAGCCAGGATCACGCCATAGGGTGGATAAGCGTGAAGCCCATCCGCCGCGAGCTGATTGCCGCTGCGTTGGCCCTGCTCCTGGTGGTCGCCGCCTTCGTGGTGCCGCATCTGGGGCTGGGCATCGTCACCCCACTCATCCATGCCTCACCGCAACGGATCAGGGACTACGCGCAGACCGCACCCATCTTCGGCTGGTGGAACGCACACGTCGGTTGGGGCACGTTGCCTGCGCTCGTCCTCGCCGCGGCCGGCGTGCTGTGGGGTGACGCGCTGACCCGGCGACTCCCCTGGCGTGCGGTGCCGTGGGTGACCTGGGCGACGGCGTGCGGCTGGGCCTTCGCCCTGGCGATGATCGACGGCTGGCGGCGCGGCTTCGCAGGCCGGCTCACCACGCCCAACGAGTACCTACGCCAGGTCCCGGGCATCACCGACATCCCGCTGGCCCTGCGCAGCTTCTCCCGGCGCATCCTCGACTTTCAGCCCGATTCGTGGATCACCCACGTCTCGGGGCATCCACCGGGCGCCTTGTTGACGTTCGTGTGGCTGGACCGCATCGGGCTCGGCGGTGGAGCGTGGGCAAGTCTGCTCTGTCTGCTCGTCGGCTCGAGCGCGGCGGCCGCCGTCGTCGTCGCACTGCGCGCGCTGACTGACGAATCGACCGCACGCCTGGCCGCGCCGTTCGTCGCGCTGACCCCGACGGCCATCTGGGTGGCGGTGTCGGCCGACGGCTATTACGCGGGCGTGGCGGCGTGGGGGTTGGCGCTGCTGGCGCTGGCGGCGTGCGGGACGGCCAGGTTCCCGCTGCTGGCCGGCGCGGGAGCGGGGCTGCTGCTGGGGTGGGGCATCTTCTTGAACTACGGGCTCGGCTTGATCGCACTGCCTGCGGTTGCCGTGCTGATCGCCGCCAAGGACCTCCGCTCGGCGTTGCGGGCGGCGCTACCCGCCATAGCGGTCGCACTCGCCGTCGTCGGAAGCTTCGCGTTGGCCGGATTTTGGTGGTTCGACGGCTACCAGCTGGTGCAGGAGCGCTACTGGCAGGGCATCGCCCGGGACCGGCCGTTCCAGTACTGGTCGTGGGCGAACCTGGCCTCGGTGGTGTGCGCCATCGGCTTGGGCAGCGTCGCCGGGGTGGCCCGCGTCTTCGACGTCGCCGCCATCAAGCGGCGCTCCGGTCTGCACCTGGTAGTGCTGGGGGCGCTGCTGGCCGTCGCGTGCGCGGACCTCTCGATGCTGAGCAAGGCCGAAACCGAACGCATCTGGCTGCCGTTCACGACGTGGTTGGTGGCCGCGACGGCACTGCTACCGGCCCGGTCACGACGGTGGTGGCTGGCGCTCAACGTCGTGGGCGCGCTGCTGCTCAACCACGTCATCCTGACGAATTGGTAGGGCCGCCCCTTCAGGCGGCCACCAACGTGGCCAGTCGCCGATCTCCAATCTCGTGGACGGCGGTGACGGTCAGC
The DNA here is from genome assembly GCA_023264755.1 of Mycobacterium sp. Lineage (GTDB taxonomy): Bacteria > Actinomycetota > Actinomycetes > Mycobacteriales > Mycobacteriaceae > Mycobacterium. The sequence goes on from JAHFVB010000263.1 coordinate 2,166, forward strand.
CCGACCTGATCGGCCAACTGCCGGGCGCCTTCGAGGCCCACCGTCGCCCAGCGAAACCAGGGGCCGATCGTCTTCGAGGACTCCAACCGGACCCAACGCGCGACGATTCCCTGCGATTCGCCTTCGAATTCGGCTACACAGCGACCGCCTGAGTGCAGCAGCTCGCCGGCCCGACGCAGTACCCGCCGCGGGTCGCCGCCGATTCCGACGTTGCCGTCGGCGAGCAATACCGTCGACCAGCGACCGGCTCCGGGCAGCGGCCCGAAGAGGTCCCGCCGCAGCGCGGGCGCTCCGCTTCGTCTGGCCAGTTCGACCGCCGTCGCGGACTGGTCGACGCCCAGCGCCGGCACCCCGCGCGCAATCAGGTTGACCACCAATCGCCCGGGCCCGCAACCCAGGTCGATCGTCGGCCCGTGGCACAACCCGACGATCGCGGAGTCGAAGCCCCGGTCGCTGCGCCGTCGGCCGAGCCAGCTGTGCACCGGCAGCCCGTGCACGCTGCCGTCCTCGTGCCGAACCCAACATCGTTCCCCGGTCAACGCCCGGTCGTAGAGGTTGCCGAACAGTTCAGTCTCCTTCGGTGCGGGCAAGTCGGCGAAAGCGGCTGCCCGGCGGGCAGGCCCATCGCACGGCGTCGACGTCGGCGATGGTGTCCACGTCGGCCAACACCTCGGCCAATTGCACTTCGAGTCCAGTGCGGCGCAGCGCGGCAAGCGTTACGGCGCCGGTGTCGGGTTGCGACATCGGTACGGTGCGCAGGCATTCGGCCGCTGCGGGGTCGTGTAGCCCCAGCACCCACCAGCCGCCGTCGACGGCCATGCCGAGCAGCGCGTCGGCATCGCACAGCGCGCTGCCGCAGCGCGCGATCAGGTCCGCGGTCACCTGTGGGGTGTCCATCCCGAGCTGCAGCACGGGAAGGCCACCCGTCGCAGCGGCAGCGTCGGCGTGCGCGTTGACCAGTCGGGTCGCGAAATCCTCCCCGCGTTGACCGACGACGGTGAAGTCGGCGAGCCGACCCCGAAGCTCCGCGCTGCACGCCGCCTCGTCCAGGTCACCGGTCATAGCCACCACTCGAGCCCCGACCGGCGCCTCGGCCACCGCGTCCAGGGTGTCCAACAGTGCGGCGGCGGCGAATTCCGCGGCGCGTTCGTTGCCGACGGTGGCGGCCAGCCGGGTCTTGGCCAGCCCGGCCACCGGCGCCTTCGCGACGACCAGAACCGCGACGGGGATCAGGAGATCACCCGCCAAAAGTCCAGCGCAGCAATGAAACTCCCCTTCATCGAGCCGCTGACCTTCGACTTCCCGCCGGTGCGCGCCCCGTACTTCACGTCCCGTTCGACGACCTGCCAGTTGGCCGCGGCCGCCCGTACCAGCAGTTCCAGCGGGTACCCCGAACGGCGGTCTTCGACGCCGAGCGCCAACCACGCCTCGCGCCGCGCCACCCGCATCGGGGCGATGTCGTGGACCGCGAGGCCGTGACGGGTGCGCAGCCGCCAGCACACCGCCGCCGTCCCCAACCGCGCATGCCACGGCCAACTCAGCCCCGGCACCGGTCGCCGGCGACCGACGGCCATGTCCGCGCCGCGCTCGACCTCGGCGACCAGCCCGGGGAGTTCCAGCGGATCCAACGAACCGTCCCCGTCGAGCACGGCCACCAACTCGGTCGACGCCGCGACGATCCCCGCATGCACGGCCGCGCCATATCCGGGTTGGGCTTCTGCGACCACCTGCGCACCGCACCCGCGGGCCACGGCCGCGGTGTCGTCGGTGCTGTTGTTGTCGACCACCAGCGCCCGATACCCAGTCGGCAGTGCGGCCAGCACCCCGGGCAGCGAGTCCGCCTCGTTCAGGCAGGGCAGCACGACCGTGATGTGACAGTCGCCCTCCATTGGTCCGAGGCTATCCCGCCGAGCTGCCGAGGCGCTCGGCCAACACTGACCAATCCGTGACATCTGCCCAGGTAATGGGGCATCGAGGATAGTGTTGGACGTCGTGACCCGAGTGCTGATCGCCGACGACGACGCCGTCGTGCGCGACGTGCTGCGCCGCTACCTCGAACGCGATGGGCTCGAGGTGTCGGTGGCGCAGGACGGACAAGAGGCGCTGCGGTTGTTGAGCTCGGAGCGCATCGACCTGGCCGTGCTGGACGTGATGATGCCGGGACCCAGCGGGCTGGCGCTGTGTCAGACGCTGCGCGACCGCAGCGGGTACCGCATTCCGGTGATCCTGTTGACCGCGCTCAGCGAGGAGGAAGACCGAATCGCCGGGCTCGAGGTGGGAGCCGACGACTACGTCACCAAGCCGTTCAGCCCCCGCGAGCTGGCGCTGCGGGTGCGCTCGGTGCTGCGGCGCGCCGCCGCACCCCCCGAACCGCCCGTCGTCATCACCGTCGGACGGCTGACGGTGTCGGCGGCGGCCCGCTCGGTGCTGGTCGACGGTGAGCCGGTGAGCTTGACCAATCGCGAGTTCGACCTACTGTTGTTCTTCCTGACCCACCCCGACGTGGTGTTCAGTCGAGAGGAACTGTTGAAGCGCGTGTGGCAGTGGGACTTTGGCGACCTGTCGACCGTCACCGTGCACGTCAAGCGACTGAGGTCCAAACTGGGCGACCACCACCGGGTACAGACGGTATGGGGGCGCGGATACATGTGGAGTGGATCGCGGGATGCCGAACTCTGAATTCTGGGAACTGGTCGGGCTGGCCCTGGCCTGTTCGGTGCCCGTCGTGCTGGCGGGTGCCCTGCTGATCCGGCTGGCCCGGTCGTGGTCGCTGGCGGTGAGCATGGTGTTGCTCATCCTCATCCCCACGATCGCCACGTTCACCGGCGTGTTCGGCGCCAGCCGGTTCATGATCACCCAGCAGTTCGAGCGCACCGTGATCGTTTTGGTCATCGTCTCGGTCGTCACGATTCCCGCGGCGGTCATGTTGGCGCGCTACCAAGCCCGCCGCACGGTGTGGGAGAACGAGATCCGCCAGTCGGAGGCAGCCGCCGAGGCGAGTCGGCGCCGCCTGGTCGCCTTCGTCAGTCACGACCTGCGGACACCGCTGGCGGGCATTCGGGCCGTCGCCGAGGCCATCGCCGACGGGCTGGTCGCCGACGATGAGGTGCGCACACACGCCAAACACATCGAACAGGAATCCATCCGACTGTCCGAAATGGTGGACGACCTGTTCGAGATGTCGAAGATCAATGCCGGTGCGGTCCAGCCGGTGTACGACCGGGTGGCCCTGGACGAAGTCGTCGACGACGTGTTGGCCGCCCACCAGATTGCCGCCGAGCGCGCCGGTGTCGTACTGCGCGCCGACGTACCCGCCCACCCGGTCCGGGTGATCGGCAGCGACCGCGCCCTGGTGCGGGTGCTGTCCAACCTGGTCGCCAATGCCATCGCCCACACCCCGGCCGGCGGCACCGTCGAACTGGCGGTCGGCGCCGACGAGCAGGGGGCCTGGGCCCGGGTGGACGACACCGGCGTCGGCATCGACGAAGCCGACCTGCCGCGGGTGTTCGACGTGGCCTACCGCGGCTCCAATGGCCGTGTCCCACGCGAGGATGCGTCGCTGCCGAGCGGATCGGGCCTGGGGCTGGCGATCGCCGCCGGCCTGGTCCAGGCCCATCACGGCACCCTGGCCGCCTACAACCGCGATACCGGGGCCAGCTTCGAGGTCCGGCTGCCACTGGCCGGCGAGGACTGATCCTCCCGTAGCGGCGGGGTTTCCTCCCGTAGCGGCGGGGTTTCCTCCCGTAGCGGCGGGGTTCAGGCAGGCAGCGAGTTGCTCAAGCGCTGCGCCGCGGCCAGGTAGTCCTCGATGAACTCGAGCACCACGGTCCGCGCCGGCTTCACCTTGTTCATCAAGCCCACGCCCTGCCCGACGAAGTAGGTGGCCAACGCCTGAGCCCCCGGATGGCCCTGCGCCGCCAACACGTCGACCCGACGAATCACCGGTTCGCACAACATGTTCTGCAGCGGCAAGCCCAGCGGCTGATGTCCGCCCGCGTGCGGGAGCCACGCATCGGTCCATTCCGACACCAGCTGGCGGGCGGGCTTGCCGGTCCGTCCGGCCGAACGGATCGTGTCACGCGACGTCGCGGCCAGCATCTTCTGCTTGGTATGCGGTGCGGTCTCGGCCTCCTCGGTGGTCAACCACACCGACCCGGTCCAGGCCCCTGCCGCGCCCATCGCGACGGCCGCCGCCATCTGTCGGCCCGTGACGATCCCGCCTGCGGCCAGCACGGGCACGTTGGCTCCCGAGGCTTCGATCGCCTCGATGACCTCCGGGACGAGCACCAGCGTGGTGACCTCGCCGCAGTGACCACCCGCCTCGGTGCCTTGGGCGACGATGAGATCCACCCCAGCCGCCACCTGCTTGACCGCATGCTCCTTGGCGCCCACCAGGGCCGCCACCGGGACGCCGTTCTTCTGGGCGGCGTCGATCATGTATGCCGGCGGCACGCCCAACGCGTTGGCGATCAACTTGATGGGGTGGCTCATGGCGACCTCCAACAGTTCGGGGCCGGTGTTCCCCGACAATCCGGAGCCTCCGAGCCGCGGCGACGACTCTGGTTCGATGCCGTGCGCTTGCAGCAGCTGCCCGACGTAGCTGCGATACTCTTCCGGAATCCGTTGCCTCAGATCGGAATTCGACAGCTGCTCGCCCTTGCCCTCGAACTTGGCGGGCACGATCAGGTCCACGCCGTAGGGCTTGCCGCCGACGTGGTCGTCGATCCACGCCAGTTCCTGCTCGAGTTGATCCGGGGTATACGCCGTCCCACCCAATACTCCGAAGCCGCCGGCGTTCGTCACCGCCGCGACGACGTCGCGGCAGTGGCTGAAGGCGAAGAGCGGGAAGTCGATGCCGAACTGTTCACAGAGTGCGGGGGTGGTCATGCGTCCAGTATCACCATCGGATCGAACGCCCCGTACGCGGACTGCCGCTGTGCCCGGAGCCGCCCGGCCGCTTGGGCGTGGGGGGCCTGGCGGGCCG
>JAHFVB010000264.1 GCA_023264755.1 Mycobacterium sp.
TCCGCGATCGCATCGACCGTGGGTTCGGCGATGCGCGGACGATCGCGCTGCAGAACGAAGAGGCGTACTGGGTCTTGGTGGCGCGGGCCGCGGCGCCGACGCTGCAACAGTTGGCCGGCTACCGCGCACCCGTGCCACCAGGACGCTAGGCCGAGCTCACCCGGCCTCCAACGCCAACCCGCCGTCCCTGACCGACGCCCGCACCTTCTTGGCCACGGGCCCCGCCGGCGCAGGTTCGGGATCGACGGTGGTGTCCGCCAACAACTGCAGACTGGACCGGCGCTTCACCAGCAGATAGCCCATGACCGCGACCCCGATCAGGTACCAGGCGGCCACGACCGGACCGGCCAGGCTCAACGGCCAACTCAGCGCCGTCGCAAAGCTGAACGCCGGGATCCCGGCCCCCGCGCAGAACGCCGGAATCAGCAGCACCGCGCCGAGCAGTGGCGCGACGAGGTGCAGGAACACGTTGAACTCGGAGCGGCGGTAGCGCAGGTAGTACACGGGGCACGCTAGCGCCGTCACGAAGTAGATCGGCAACACCGCGACCGTCAACGCGGTGCCGAACATCGCGTAGGCCGTCACCGGATCCCAGACGTAGCCGCCGACCAGGGTGAGAATCGCCCCGAGCGCGAAGAACACGATGATCGCCGTTGACGGCGACCGCCAGCGCGGATGGACGTGTCCGAAGAACTTCGGCAGCGTCCCGCTGCGCCCCATCGCCATGATGCTGCGGGTGGCGGCCAGCGCCGCACCGTTCATGCAGGCGAACGACGAGACCAGCAATACCGTCAGCAGCAGAATCCAACCGCCGCCCCACAGCTTGGTGGCCAGCCCGATCCACGCGTTGCCGCCGTGGTAGGCCATGAAGTCGGCCATCTTGTCCGGTCCGAAGTACACCGCCGACGCGTAGGAGGTGAGCACGTAGAAAAGGCCGATCAGCAAGCAGGACAACATCACCGCGCGCGGCACCGTGCGGCGCGGGTCCTTGGTCTCCTCGGCCAACGGCGCAGCCGCCTCGAAACCGATGAAGGCGAGGAACCCGTAGACCGAGGCCGCGACCACCCCACCCATGCCCTCGAACCCGGGCACCGTCGCGGCGGCCGGAGTGAACAGAGAAAGGCTGTTGGCGTCGCCGGCGGCGAAGATCATCCACACCGACATGACGACGAGCACCGCGATCTCGAACAGGCCCAGGATCAACCCGAATCGGACCCCGATCTCCACGCCGAAGAAGTTCGTCGCGAAGGCTGCGGCCAGGCAGGCCAGGGCCGCCACCGTCCAGACCACGTTGAAGGACGTTCCGCCCCCGGGCACCACGGTCGTGGCCAGTAGGTTGCCGAACACCAGCGCGAGATAGGGCATCGCGAACAGATACATGAACGGATACGCCCACGCGATGACGAAACCGACCCCGGTGTGCATGGCGGTACCGACGTAGGACGCTAGCCCACCGGCTGACGAAATGTGTTTGGCGAGTTGGCCGATCGCCGTCGCGACGAGCAGGCTCCCAACCAAGGCGCACACCACCGACAGTGGTAGCGCACCCCCGCCGAACAACGCCCCGGTACTGATGGCATACGCGGCGCCTGCGCCGGGCGCCATCGTCGCGATGGCCACGAACAGCACGCCGGGCAAGTTGATGACGCCCTTGGCCAGGCCAGGGTCCGCCGAATTCTCCACTGCTAGAGGCGCCGCGGCGACCTCAGGGTTTGCGGTCATACGAGTGCTCCATCTGCTAGAGATCGACCGCGGTCGCGGTGAGCTCGACGAGTTGATCGGGATGCGCCAGGGCGGTGACCCCGACCCAGGTGCTCGACGGGGGTGCGGCGCCGAAGCGCTTGGCGAAGAGCTCGGCGGTGGCCATGAGCGCCGGCACGTCGGTGGCGTACACGGTGACCGCCACCAGGTTCTCCAGCGTCTGATGCTCGGACTCCAGACAGCGTTCCAAGATGTCCATCAGGAAGAGCACTTGCGCTTCCATGGAGCCGGTGCCGATGACCGTGAATTCCGGTGGGGCGCCGGTGAATGGAGCGATGCCGGAGTAGTAGACGGTGTCCTTGGCACGCACGACCTGACTGAAGCCCAGGAGCTCGAACGTCGACTCGTCGACGTAGCCGACTTCCGGGTTGTTGCGGACGATCACGCGATTCCCCCTGCCGCAACGGGCGTTTCGGCGTTGATCAGCTCCTCGTGGAAGGTGTCCATGTAGTCCGAGCTGACGTGATCGGTCTTCTTCGTCAACGCCGCGAACTCGTACTGCTTCTTCGGCATGTCGTCTCGGATGGCGGCCATCGGGTCTTCGAAGTCCCTGATGTATCCCACTGCCAGCCCGCCCATTTGATAGCCCATCAACTTGAGCAGGTCGTCGTCGAGCGTGCGCGCCACCTCGATGGGCGTCGACAAGTACTGGTTCTCCTCCTGGCGGACCCAGCCGACGCAGTAGGTGAGGTTGATCCCCTGACGCACCGAGTCCGACTTGTTCGCGGCCGCACCGTGATACACCTTGCCGGAGTAGAAGAACATCGAACCGCGCTCCATCTCTGCGCGCACGATCCTGGGGTCGTCGTCCTCGTAGGTTTGCTTGCCCTCGATGAGGTGGCTGCCCGGCACGATGCGGGTCGCGCCGTTCTCGACCGTGAAATCGGTCATCGCCCACATGGTGTTGCACTGGACGTCGTAGTCGAGCGGGAAGGGAAAGAAGTCCCAGGCCAGTTCGTCACGATGCAGGGGTTGATGAGTCTCGCCAGGGAGCACGGAGATCACCTGGGTCAGGTGCAACTGATAGACCGTGGCCTTGTGCAGGAGGTCGGCCGTGGCGCCCAGTACCAGCGGGTGGGTGATCAGCTCGCGACTGGTCACCGAGCGCGGGATCAGCGAGCCGGTGCGGCGGGTCTGGCGACCGACGAAGTCGTCGAGACCCAGCGGGGTGAGGTCGATGTACTCGTCGAGCTCCTCGGCAACGCGGTCCATGACCTCGTTCGAGACGAGATTGTCGACGATGACGAAGCCGTCCTCGCGGATCGCGGCGGTGACTTCGGCGGGCGTGGCGGTGGGCGGCAGGTGGTACTTGGGCACGCGGGTACTCCATTCGTGTGCTGGGCGATTCGAGGCGAACGGCGACGGAGCCTCGGTGGGCTAGAGTCGGGCGATCCAGTGGACTCGGGTGCTTCGGCATTGAGGCGGCGCCCGCAGGAAGGTGACAGCTGAAAGTGAATCAGTCTCAGGTTTCGGGGGCGCTGCCCGTCGGTAAAGGACTCATTACCCCGGACCACCTCGCGGACTTGATGATTCCGGTGATGTCGCAGGTCGGAGCCCGACGCACGGCAGTCCAGGCCCGCAGTCAGGACAAGCTGGACCGCGTGTTGGCGGCCACCGCGGCCTTCCTGGACGAGTCCGGGCCCGAGGCCGTGACCACGACCTCGGTAGCCGCCCGAGCCGAGGTTTCGATCGGTTGGCTCTACAACTTCTTCGATGACCGAGATGCGCTTCTGGAAGAGGTCATGGTCAGCGGGCTGATCCGGCTCGACGGCAACCTGGACGACGCCGGATTCAGCCTGGCCGGCCCCGACTGGCGCACCACCGCCACCGCTGGGATCGACACCGTGATCGAATTCTTCGACGCCTCACCGGGATTCAGATCACTGTGGTTCTCGGCGGCGTTCACCGGACGCATGCTGCAAGCCAACCGCTTCCACGACGACGCGTTGGCCGCCTACCTCGCCGCCAGTGTGACGACCCCTCGGCCCGACGCCCCGGACGTGCCCTTGGACATCGTCGCGCAGATCTTCGTCGGCATGCTCGACAAGGGGCTGGACCTCGCGTACCGCAACGACCCCGCCGGCGACAAGAAGATGCTCGCCGAAATGTCGCGCGCCAGCGTCACTTACCTGGGCGGCTTCCTGCGCTGAGCGGGCCTCAGTGCGCGGCGGCGTCCCAGCTGCGTCCGGAGCCGACCGAGACCTCCAGCGGAACGTCGAGTGGATAGGCGCTGCCCATCTTGTCGCGGAGCAGGGCCTCGAGCGCGTCCCGCTCCCCCTCGGCCACCTCGAAGAGCAGTTCGTCGTGGACCTGCAGCAGCATGCGCGACTTCAGCCCGGCTGCCTTGAGGGCCGTGTCGACGTTGATCATGGCGACCTTGATGATGTCGGCCGCACTGCCCTGGATCGGGGCGTTGAGCGCCGCCCGTTCGGCGGCCTCGCGGACGTTGCGGTTGCTGCTGTCGAGCTCGGGCAGGTAGCGCCGGCGCCCAAACACCGTCGAGGTGTACCCGTCCTTGCGGGCCTGCTCGACGACCGAATGCAGGTAGTCGCGCACGCCGCCGAAGCGTGCGAAGTAGGCGTCCATCTGCACCTTGGCCTCTTCGGTGGAGATCTTCAGCTGGGCCGCCAGTCCGTAGGCACTCAGCCCGTACGCCAACCCGTAGGACATGGCCTTGACCCGCCGCCGGAGCTCCGCGGTGACCTCGCCGATCGGCACGCCGAAGGCCCGCGACGCCACGAAGGAGTGCAGGTCCTCCCCGGTGTTGAACGCCTCGATGAGGCCGGCGTCCTTGGACAGGTGCGCCATGATCCGCATCTCGATCTGGCTGTAGTCGGCCGTCATCAACTCCGCGAATGCGGCGCCGCCGCCGGAGCCCGGAGGGCGACTTCCTACGACGAAACCGTCGCGGATGTGGCGGCCCGCTTCGGTCCTGATCGGAATGTTCTGCAGGTTGGGCTCGGTCGACGACAACCTGCCGGTGGCGGCGATCGTCTGATTGAACGTCGTGTGTATCCGGCCGTCCGAGGCCACCGAGTTCAGCAGCCCGTCGACGGTCACCTTGAGCCGGGTGGCGTCGCGGTGGGCGAGCATGTGCTGCAGGAACGGATGGCCGGTCTTGTCGAAGAGCGACTGCAGCGCGTCGGCGTCCGTGGTGTACCCGGTCTTGGTGCGCTTGGTCTTCGGCATCTCCAGTTCGTCGAAGAGCACGACTTGAAGCTGCTTCGGCGAGCCGAGGTTGATCTGCTTGCCGATCACGGCGTCGGCGGCCTCGGCCGCGTCGCGAATTTGATCGGCGAACTGGCTTTGCAGCGTGCCGAGCAGGTCGAGGTCCACCGCGATGCCCGCATGCTCGAGCCCCGCCAGCACGCGTTGCACCGGAAGCTCCATCTCGCCCAGCAGGGCCGAAGAATCGATGCGGGCCAGCTCCTCGTCGAGCGCGTCGGCGAGATCGGCGACCGCCGAGGCCCGCAGCAGCAACGTCTGAACGGCCTGATCGTCGATGCCTTCTTCGTCATCGAGTAGTGACAGTTGTTGCTGTTCAGGGCTTTCCGCACGAAGCTCGCGCCGCAGGTAGCGCACCGCGAGGTCGTCGAGGGCGAAGCTGCGTTGGCCGGGGCGCACCAGATACGCGGCCAGCGCGGTGTCGGAGGTGACTCCCTCGAGCCGCCATCCGCGACCGGCCAGGTCGTGCATGGCCAGCTTGGCTTCGTGCAGTGCCTTCGGTACGTCGGGGTCGGCCAACCACGCGGCGAGCGCCGCCTCGTCCTGGGGATCGAGCTTGGCGGTGTCCAGGAAGCAACCCTCGCCGTCGGCGGAAGCGATGGCCAGTGCCGTGGCATCGGCGTCGAACGCGAGGTGCGTGCCCACGACGGCGAGCCCGAACCGACCGCCGTGGCTGTGCTCGGACAGCCAGCCGGCGAGTTGGCCGGGCTCGAGTGCACCGCCGCGGACGTCGAAGCCCTGGTCCACCTCCGGGTCCGCCGAGGCCAGCGTCTCGAACAGCCGATCACGCAGCACCCGGAACTCGAGGTCGTCGAACAGCTGGTGGATCTGGTCCCGGTTCCAGGGCTGCATCTTGAGCGTGTCCGGCGTCTGCGCCAACGGCACGTCCTTGACCAGCTCGGTGAGTTCTCGGTTGAGCACGACGTGAGAAAGGTTGGCGCGCAAGGCATCGCCGACCTTGCCGCGCACCGCGTCGACGTTGTCGACGAGCTGCTGAAGCGAGCCGTACTCGATGATCCACTTGGTGGCGGTCTTCTCCCCCACTCCCGGGATGCCCGGCAGGTTGTCGCTCGGATCGCCGCGCAGCGCGGCGAAGTCGGGGTACTGCGTGGGCGTCAGCCCGTACTTGTCGACGACGGCTTCGGGGGTGAACCTGGTGAGTTCGCTGACGCCCTTGATCGGATACAGCACGGTGACGTCGGGGCTGACGAGCTGCAGCGAATCGCGGTCGCCGGTGACCACCAGCACCCGGTAGCCCTCCCGTTCGGCCTGGGTGGCCAGCGTCGCCAGGATGTCGTCGGCCTCGAAGCCGGGCTCGGCGAGCACCGTGATGCCGAGTGCGACGAGCACCTCCTTGGTGATGTCGATCTGCCCGCGGAACTCGTCCGGCGTCGCCGAACGGCCGGCCTTGTACTCCGGATACTTCTCCGAACGGAAGGTCTGCCGCGAGACGTCGAAGGCCGCCGCGATGTGGCTCGGCCGCTCGTCACGCAGCAGGTTGATCAGCATGGCGGTGAACCCGTATACCGCGTTGGTGGTCAAGCCGTTCTTGGTCTTGAAGTTCTCGGCAGGCAGCGCATAGAAGGCTCGGAAGGCCAGTGAGTTGCCGTCTAGCAGCATCAAAGTCGGTTTCGTATCAGTCGGGGCCTGGCTCACAGCACTACTCTATGCACGCCCACCGACGCCCTTCCGCCCACCTGCGCTGCCATCGAGCGGCTCCCCTGACGGCCACTTGGCAGAATATTGTTCAGTTCGGTCATTTGCGCCACTGTTGGCGGGATATTGTCTAACGGATACTTACTGCCATGACGTACCTCGAGACAGGCCTGATCCTCGTCGCCGCAATGGCGACCCCGTACCTGGTCGCGGCGGCACTGAGCGCGGCGTGCCCCCGGCTGCGCTCCAGGATCGAGCACTTTCCGCGCACCGACCAGGTGGTGGCCCGTTACTTCGACCGCACCGCCCTCGATGCCGACCCCGCCACCCGCACCTCGTCGACGAGGCGATGACGGCGCGTCGGCGTACGGCGGCCAGGTGTTGCTACTGCTCACCCAACCCCATCAGTTCGGTGATGCCATGATCGCGGCCCGCGGTGTAGCCACCGTCGACCGCGATGGCCTGACCGCTGACGAAGCTCGCCTCCGACGACAGCA
>JAHFVB010000018.1:0-4263 GCA_023264755.1 Mycobacterium sp.
GTCTGGTCGGGTTGATCAACACCCTCGCCATCGAAGGCGCCAAGTACGGGATCCTGGCCAACGCCGTCGCGCCGATGGCGGCCACGCGGATGACCACCGACATCGCCCCACCGGAGCTGCTCGAGAAGCTGCCCGCGGCGCAGGTGGCCCCCGTGGTCGGCTATCTCCTGAGCGAACAGTGCACCGACACGGCCAGCGTCTACATCGTCGGCGGCGGAAACATCCAGCGCGTCGCCCAGTTCCAGAACAAGGGCGTGACGTTCTCGGAGACGCCGACCGTCGACGAACTCACCGCACGCTGGTCGGAGATCTCCGACCTGTCGAACGTCGAAATGGGGCGCAATCCGCTCGGCTGACGAGCTGACGCAGGATGGCCCCACGAGCTCAGGAGTGACCTTGACGAAGCGAGTACTTTCGCTATGTGCCTGGGCCGGCCCGGCGACCGTGGTCGTTGCACTGATCGGCTGGCTGGTCGCCGGGGTGCTGCCCATTCCGCTTGGGCCGGAGAGTTCGGTGCAGCAGGTCGTCGACTTCTACGGCCAGACCCGGGTACTCGTCGGCATGACGATCGCGTCGGTGGGGATCTGCCTGGTGTTCCCGCTGATCGCGGTGATCGGCGTGCACATGGTGCGAATGGAGGGCCGCACGCCCATCCTGACCTTCCTGCAGTTGATCACCGGAGCGGCGACCGGCGTGCTGCTGCTCCTGCCGATGTTGTTGATGGCGGTGATCGGGTTTCGGCCGGACCGCAACCCCGAGTTGACGGTGACCCTCAATGACATCGCCTGGCTGATGTTCATCACGCCGATTGCGCCGTTCATCATTCAGAACGTCGCGATCGGGGTGGCGATCCTCAACGACAAGCGCCACACGCTGCCGCGGTGGGTGGGCTATGTGAACTTTTGGATCGCGTTCTCGTTCCTGCCCGACCCGCTGGCGTTCTTCTTCCACAGCGGTCCCTTCGCGTGGCGCGGGATCTTCATCTTCTGGTTGGCGCTGACGACCTACTCGATTTTCCTCGTGGTCATGGGAGTCATGCTGAACAAGGTCGCCAAGGAGTCGGAGCCGGACGACGTGACCGCGGTGGCCGGCGCTCCGGCATGACCAACCCCGGCACGTACTCGGACACCGAGCTGCCCGAATTCTTGAGCGGTGCAGCCGAAGCCGTCGAGCCCGGTACCACGCAGCGGCCCAAGCAGGCGCCGACCGGACACATCCCCGGTGAAGCCGGGTTGTGGATATTCCTGCTCGGCGACATGACGCTGTTCGCGGCGATCATGCTGGTGTTCCTCTGGGACCGGCGGGCCCAGCCGGAGGTCTTCACGCAGTCAGCCCACCAATTGCTCCAGCCGGTCGGGGCGATCAACACCCTGGTGCTGCTGCTGAGTTCCTATCTAGTGGTTCGTGCCCTCGCCGCCCATCGAGCGGGAGGCCACACTGCCGCCAGGAAATTGGTCGGCGGGGCGATCGGGTGCGCGGCGGTGTTCGCCGGCCTCAAGGCCGTCGAATACACCAGCGAACTCGCCGCCGGCCACACGCCAGCATCGGGGGTGTTCTTCACCTTCTACTTCGTCCTGACCGGCCTGCATCTGTTGCACGTCGTCATCGGTTCCGGACTGCTGCTGGCCTGGCAGGGCGTGCTGAAGCGGGGACGCTCCTGGGTGCAGGTGCGCGGATTGGCCGAGGGCATCGCGTCCTATTGGCACATGGTCGATCTGCTGTGGGTGGCGATCTTCGCCATCGTCTATCTCGTGAGTGCCGAATGAGTGCGAACGTGTCCTCGCGGATCACTCCCGTGTTCGCCGGTCTGGTGCTGGCGACGTGCATCACCTGGGCACTCGGCAGTACGTCACGGCTGACGGGCGCCGGATTCGACGTCGCCGCGACCCTCACCATCGTGATCGCTTGCGCAAAGATCTTCTTCATAGGTTCCGATTTCATGGAGCTGCGGGCAGCCCCGTTGGTCTTGCGGGCGATGTTCTCCGTCTGGGTCTTCGTGTTCGCCTTCGCGGCAATTGGACTGGTCGTAATCTGACATGTCCGAGGTGTCGAGACGGGAGTCATCCGTGCATGCGGTCGCGCTGGCACGCACCCTTCTGTTCGTGCCGGGAGACCGGCCCGGCCGCTTCGACAAGGCCGTGGCATCCGGTGCGGACGGCGTGATCTTGGACCTCGAAGACGCGGTGGCCGCGCCGGCGAAGTACGAAGCACGGGCGCACGTCGCCCAATGGCTGGCCGGCGGTGCGGCCGCCGTGGTGCGCATCAACGCGGTCGACACACCGTGGTTTGCCGACGACCTGGCCGCCCTGCGGGGCTCCGGCTGCACGGTGATGCTGCCGAAGGCATCGTCTGACGGTGTCGCGGCCGTCGTCGACCTCCTTGGCGAGCGGACGCGGGTGCTTGCCCTCGTCGAGACGGCGGCGGGCGTGCTGCAGGCCCCGTCGATCTGCGCCATACCCCAGGTGTTTCGACTCGCCTTCGGCAGCATCGACTTCAGCACCGAAGTCGGGGTGGCGGCCGACGATCGCGAAGCCCTGCTGCACGCTCGTTCGGTACTCGTGCTGATGTCGGTGGCGGCCGGCCTCGCACCGCCCCTGGACGGCGTGACCACCGACCTGACCAGTGTAGCTCCCGCGCGGTCTGACGCCGCATACGCGTCGCGGCTGGGCTTCACGGGCAAGTTGTGCATACATCCGGTCCAGGTCGATCCGGTCAATGCGGCGTTCGAGCCCGAGCCCGCCCAGCTCGACTGGGCGCGCGCCGTGATCGAGGGCGCGGCGGGCGGAGCCTCCAAGGTGGACGGCCACATGGTGGACGCGCCCGTGCTGGAACGGGCCCGCCGGCTACTCGCTCGTCACGAGCGGCCGCGTGCTGCATCATCTACTGACGGACCGAACCGATGAACACAACGAAGGGTTGAGCACATGACACGTGCAACGTCGCGCGTATCGCTGGGTGCCGCACTGCTGGCTAGCTCGGTAGTGCTGGCGAACGCGCCCGCGGCCCACGCGGACAACAAGCGCCTCAACAACGCCGTCGCCCAAAACGTCTACACGATTCAACACCAGGCGGGCTGTACCACGGACTTGAAGGTGAATCCCCAGCTACAGCTCGCAGCTCAGTGGCACACCGACGACGTCCTGAACAACCGAGAGCTCGACGGTGACCTCGGCTCAGACGGCTCGACAGCGCAGGACCGGGCCAATGCGGCGGGCTTCCACGGCAAGGTCGCCGAAACCGTTGCCATCAACCCCGCTCTGGCGATCAGCGGCATCGAATTGATCAACCAGTGGTACTACAACCCCGCGTACATGGCGATCATGCAGGACTGCGCCAACAGCTTGATCGGGGTTTGGTCGGAGAACTCGCTGGACCGGACCGTAGTCGTCGCCGTCTACGGTCAGCCCGCGTGACGCCGGGCGGTCCGCCCTAGCGCGGTACCGCCCGGTGCTCAGGCACCCGAGGCGATCTCGCGCCCGATGATTTCCTTCATGATCTCGGTCGTGCCGCCGTAGATCGTCTGGATCCGGGTGTCGACATACGCCTCGGCAATGTCGATCTCGGTAGCCATCGCCAGGGCTACACAAATCCACGCGGCCGAATCAACGGTGTCAGCGGCCCACGTGGTCACCCACGGGATCGGCGCGGCGCGGCCTCAGCGCGTCGACCCCTTCTTCCAGGGACGTCCGACTGCGCGCAGCGGGTGCTGAGCTAGCCCTTGGCTCTTGAGGACAGCTCGCGCAGCGAGGCGACCGGACCATCCGTGGGTACCCGACATCGGGTGGGTGCCGTGTCCAGATCGCCACAAGCCTTCGATGTCGGGCGTCTGGTAGCCGGCCAGGGAGGGGCTGGGGCGCCACGGACCCATCTGGCTTGGGATGACGTCAACCGAGCGCGAGGACCCCTTGTACGCCCATGGCAGGTTGAAGTCGTCCGGGCTCGCGATGTGCGAGCTCACAATTGAGTCGCGGAATCCTGGGGAGTAAGTGTCGAGCTCGGTGACGACGCGGTCGAGGTAACTCTGTTTGATGTCCTGCCACTTGGTGCCGTCGGTCATCTTGAGGGGGACCGCGCCGACGTATACCCAGATGCTTTCGCCCTTGCTGCCGGTTGGAACCAGTGAGCGGTCCAGGACCGACGGCGCGCCGATGTAGATCGGAATCTCGTCGGCGAGTTCACCGCGTTCGATCGATGCCATCAGCCGGTTGACGTAGTCAACGTCCGGCGTGAAGCTCAGGCCAGCGAGCATATCCGGTGTGATCT
>JAHFVB010000018.1:4273-13340 GCA_023264755.1 Mycobacterium sp.
ACGAAATGGCTGACGTTGCAGGCGAGTACACGCATGCGCGCGACTTCGTCGCGCACCGTCGCTGAAAGTACCGACTGGTCGAGCAACTTGGTGAACAACGGCGTGGGGTCGATCGCCGCGACGATGTCGGCGCCGCGGATCTCCTCTCCGCTTTTGAGGACCACGCCTGTTGCGCGTCCGTTTGCGACGTTGATGTGCTCGACCGGAGCGGAGGTACGAACCACGCCGCCGTTGGATCGGATGCTCTGGATGAGCGCATCGGTAAATGCTCCGGATCCGCCGACCGGACGGCGGATCTGGAACTTATGGTTGAAGGCGAAGTAGGCCAGGATCGAGACGTTGCCCATCTCGTCGAGTGGCCGGAAGCTTCCGGTGGCGACGTTCATCGCGATCCAAGCTCTGACGGCTTCGGTTTCGAACTCGTCGATGATCTCGGCCGGCGATTGCAACACGTACCGTGCTGCCGGCAACAGCTGCTTCCTGTTGCGGGCGCCTTGCTTGATCATTTCGGCCACCGTCGCCGAGCCCGGCCGGGTGGGGTGATCCTTCAGATATGGCAAACCCACTTCGAGCAGACTCGTCAATCCCGTCATCAATCGACGCCATGCGTCGGCGTCCTTCTTCGACAGTCGCGCAATCGATTCGCAGGTTCGGTCCAGCGAGTGATAGTTCGAGAACTGCGAACCGTCCGGACCTACGTAGGTGTTGTTGGGGTCGGGTGCGGTGAACCTCAGCCCGAACCGCGACAGCCCGAGTTCGTCGACAACAGAAGGCTTGGTGTCGACGAATGGGTACTCGATTGCGTAGGTGTTCATTTGGTAGCCGGGTGCACCCGGAATATCCTGCGTGATCGTGAAACCCCCGGGTATCGGGTTCGCCTCGAGCACCAAGACCTGTTTGCCTGCTTGCGCTAGATAGGCTGCGCAGGTCAAACCGTTTATTCCCGCTCCGATGACCACGACGTCATACATGACAAAGCACCTCGTTCGAGTTTCGGGACGCGAACGGCGCGCCCTTCCGATGGATCATTGTTCTTTGACGAGTGGACCGTCCGACGGATCTACGACAAGGTCGAGATCACACGTCCCATTCGAATTCCAGTCTCTCGGGTCGGTGGAAGATCATGCCTTCCTGCACGCGAATACTCTGTCCTGGAACCAGTTTCAGATTGGGCAGTCGAGCCAGGACGGTCTCGATCGCAACTTTCATGTCGAGGCGGGCTATCCATTGCCCGATGCAGTTGTGCGGTCCAATTCCGAAGTGGACGCTCTTTCGCATCTCTGCGACATCCCGATCGATATCGAATCGGTCGGGGCAGCTGAAGACGGTTTCGTCATTGTTTGCAGATTGCACCAGCAGGAAAACCTTGGAGTCCTTGGCAATTCGGTTGCCGCGAATCTCGACGTCCTCTTTGACTCGACGGACGATACCGCGCGCAGGCGTGAGCCTACGTAGCGACTCCTCGACGACCTTGGGAATCAGAGCGGGGTCGTTGGTCACCCGGGCAAGAAGCTCGCGGTCCTGAGCGAGTTTGTACAGGGTGAAACTGATGCCGCCCGCACTGGTCTCGAATCCCGCGATGACGAGTTGACCAACGATGCCGAGAATCTCGCGATCGGTCAGTCCCTTTTCGCTCTGCTCCTGAGCGAGGATGAGGCCGCTGATGATGTCATCACCCGGCTTCTCACGCCGCCTGGCGATGGCGTCCATCAGGTACTTGCTGAATCCCACTTGCGCACGTGCGAGCTCCAGCCGGCGCGCATCCGAGATAGACGGAACGAACAGTTCGGTGATACCCAGAGTCCACTGGTGAAACTTCCCGTGGTCCTCGGCCGGGACGCCCAGGATCTTGATCAACACGTGTACCGGCATCGGGGTGGCGAAACGGTCGACCAGATCGGCACGCCCGTCATCTTGAATGGCGTCTATGAGCCTCCCGGCGGCTTCGCGGATGACATTCTCTCGGGCCCGGACGGCCGCCGGTGTCAGTGGCTTGCCGGCAAGCTTGCGGATGCGAGTGTGTGCCGGCGGGTCTTGATTGATCAGTGCTGGCTGCCATGGGGCGTACCCATGGGGCAGCTCTGCTTTCAGTTCATCAGGTACCTCGCCGACGAGGTCGTCCGGCATGCATCCGAACCGTTCGTCATCACGTATGACAGCGAGGATGTCGTCGTAGCGGCTTAGCACCCAGGCGTCTAGCTCGGGCACGTGCAGAACCGGCGCATGTTCGCGAAGTTGCCCGAACAGTTCGCAGGTGTCCCACGTGCTCCGAAACACCTCCGACATCGACGGTGTCGTGTTTGTCGGTACTTGGTTGATCATGGGACTCTCTTTCCGCCAGTCACTTCAACCTTCTGACTTGCCGTAGGGGGGATAGTCCGTTGACGCGGGGAAACATTGCAGCAAACCCGGATCTCTATCGAGAAGGCGGCGCCAGTAGCGGCGGTAGTGCCGGAATGTCATGAAATCCTGGTCCTCGCCGTAGGCGACTTGACCGTCGTACTCCCAGCGCACCAGCGACCACCAGTTGAGGATGTCGCTGTTGATGGGCCATTTCAGCCAGTTCAAGCTCTGGCCGACTGCGTGCAACTCTCGGCCCAGCTCGTCGACACAATCGATGACCTGGGTGAGCACTCGACCATCGCGTCCGCGCTGCGCGCTGCGGGCTCCGTCGACGACCCGTGCCATGATGCCGTCCCGGATGTACAGGCCGGTGGTGACTGTCTCTGTAGTGCCGTCGATGGGATCTTCGTCGAACGACAAGGTGGTCTGGGGGTCGTACAGGTGAAAGCCGCTCTGTGGCGAGGCGAAAGCGTAGGGCCAGCCTGCCCGTAGTGGATCCTTGACGTCGGCGTGGCGAGGACCCCACCCCCGATCCCGAAGAGCGCCACAATTGACTTCGATTTTCTCGCCGTCGAGCTCAATCTCTCCGGTGAACCAACCAGGTTGCTCGTAATGACCGACGGAGTAGTCCTGATCCAGCGAGACCCAGTTCGCGATGCCCGGATCCTCCTTGCCATTCTTGGCCAGCTTCATGTAGTGCGGTTCCATGGTTGCTCTCCAGGTGAGATCGAACTTCACACCGTGGCGGTCATAGCCGAGCCGGTATTCCTTTTGCGGTTCGATCATGTTGCACGTCAACGAATTCGGAAGCTCGAAGTCATACATCTGAGCCTTCTCGGGTATCGAGAGATGCTGGTCCCAACCGTAATAGAGGCAGTTGTAGACATCCTCGCCGGTGTGATCCCACATCGCCGGACCGGCCACCACGAGATTCATGTTGGGTCGGAAGTAGAAGTAGACGAAACCGCACAGATTCCGTTCCGGCACGGTGAAACCAAACAGGGTGTTCTCGCTCCAATAGGGGTCGTCACTTCTCTGGTGGAAATACTCGTCGGCGTGGTCAATCTTGTCTGTCCAGCCCATGTCACCTCCCTAATCGTTTAGTACCTGGCTGCCGTTGTGATGTTGGTGCGCTGTGGGTTCGGTACTCAGGCGAGGTTGGCTGCCCGCGCAGAGTCGAGATCAATCGCCATGTCTGCGTAGCGTCGAGCCTGTTCGACGATGACGCGATCACCGCGTTCGGTGGATTCGACCTGACTGGCCATTCCGACAAACAGCATTACGCCGTACAAGGCGCCTTCTCGATAGCTCTCCCAGCAGGCGTCAAAGTCGAAATCCTCAACACCTGAACGCAATAACCCCTGATGATAGCGGGTAATCAGGTCGTGCTCGGCTGCGCGTCGAGCTGTGGTCGACAATGACGCTCCGAGGTAATAGGCCGGGTCGATTCCCGGCGGTCCGAGCCTCACGGTTTGGAAGTCGAGCACGGTGACCCGGGAGTCGTCCGGGTCGAGTGGAAATAGCAGGTTGTCGCTACGGAAGTCGCCGTGTTGCAGGACTGTTGGTGCTTTCCAACTCCGCACCCAACGTCCGGCCTGCGGGACGATCGATTCGAACAGCGCAATGTGGGACTGGTCGAGATGATCGCCGAAGCGTTCGATGAACGGGGCCAGGCCAGCGGGCAGTGCATCGAATACGGCGATCGTCCGGGTCTGGTTGGCGAGCCACTCGATACTTGCCAATCTCGCAGAGTTCCACAGCGGGGCTTGGAAGTTCACCAACTCGATGAGCGCGCGTTCGCATTCATCGATACTTGCGGTGGTGAGTACATCGCCGGCACGTGTGCGGACGGTGAGGTCTTCGAGAACAAGATTGAATGTTGTCAGGTCATCAGAAAGCTCAGCCAAGTAGCAAATGGGTATGCCCGTGGCGGGTAGCAGAGGCGCTATGTCCTGATAGAAACGGGTTTCGAGTTCGTACATGCCCATTGCCTGGGCGAGCGCAAGACTGCCTGGATCGTCGGTGGGAAACTTCACCACAACAGATGAAGGGGCAGCCGTAGAGCGGTTGTAAGTCAGTCGGGCGCGGACCATGCGTGCGATCAGTCCACCGGTGACTGGTTCGACGTCAACCGATACGAGTTCGGCGTCATCCAAGAGGCCTGCTTTGGTGAGCCAGCAGTGAAACCAGTCGGGCGTCATCGCGGCCGAGGTGGTGACGAGCGGAATTGATTGGCGGTGGTCAATTTTCGGGGATGGGGCCACTGCTGGTGTCTCCTGATCGTGCAGGCGTTTCGGGATCTGGGCCGACCGTCTGACCATTGAGCGGCAACGGAATCGATGTTCGAACGACGTATTCGAACAGTATGTATGACGAGATCTGTGGTGTCAACCACACTTCGGTTCGATGTCCAACGGGTTGATGCGGCGTCAGATGGGTGAGAATTGCCGATCTGCGGTGATGGCGTCAGGCCTGCGGTTCTGATTCGGCACGCCTTGTCCTGTCTTCAATTCCGCACTGCTGGTGGATGATTCGCTAGTGGGTGTTGTCGTACAGAGTTCGCCAAACGATGGTGGTGGCGCCGTCGAGCGCGGCGGCGGTCAGCTGGTCGCCACCACCGACGAGTTGATAGAGGCCGCGTTCGAACATCCAGACAAGCCACGTGGACACCGACGGTATGTTGACGTCGGCGCGAATGGTCCCGTTGGTCTGTTGGGGCGTCAGTGCCTGGATCACATCTTGGCATCGGCGTTGCATGACGGCGGCATACTGATCCCGGACGCGAGGCTCGTAGGCCGCCGCCTCAATTACCGCGGAGAGCATTCTGCCGTGTTCTCGATAGCCCTCGGCAAGGTGAGACAAAGCCTGGTGCAGGTCAGCTCGGCTAGCGCCGGCCGGCAGGGCGAACCAATCTGAGGCAGCCGCTCCGATCACCTGAGTCACCTGGTCCAAGAGTTCGGCGGCCAACGCGCCCTTGTCCTCGAAGTACACATAGAACGTCGACCGTGCGATGCCCGCCTCGGTGATGAGTTGTTCGACGGAGATGTCGGAGAACGTCGTACCGTCGGCCAATAGCCGTTCGACGATCGTGAAGAGTCGACGCGAGAGATCGGTCCTACGCTCCGCACGGTTGGTCTTTCCCTTGCGTGCTACGGCAG
Source organism: Mycobacterium sp. (assembly GCA_023264755.1). Lineage (GTDB taxonomy): Bacteria > Actinomycetota > Actinomycetes > Mycobacteriales > Mycobacteriaceae > Mycobacterium. Next base: position 9,775 of record JAHFVB010000018.1, read on the forward strand.
CCATATCGTCGTTTCCCGCTTTCGGACAATTCCCAGGTCCACTAGGGTATCGCGGAGGTGTCTGATGTCACGGACACGCTGGGGTGCCGCTCTGGTCGGTGGAGGTCTGGTGTCAATGCCGCAGTGTCCGCCTGCCGCCGTGCCCCCTGAAGCACGGCCCGTCGGGCCAGCGTGATCATGATCGCGAACCATGTCGTGAATGCGGCGAAGGGGATCCACCAGACGAGAATTCCGTTCCACGCGAGCGGCCCAGTCTTCATGAAGTAGGCCGCGAACGCGGGCAAGAAGGTGATGCTTATCCACACCTGCAGGTATCCGACCCAGCGAGGAAACGTCGGTTCGCTCCGGCGATCGGTGAATATGGCGGCGGCAAGCGTCAGGTACTGCACGATGAAGGGCACGATGGGCGTGATGAACAGCAACCAGCCGAGGTCGACAAGTGCCTGCGTGATCTCCGGATTGCGTGCTGGACGGAATGCGGCCGCGGCCCAAATCAACGCCGGCAGAAAGAAGGTCGATGCCGACATGACGCCGGCGGCAAGCTGGGTTCCTGAGAGGAATCGCGAGGGTCCCTCGACCTCCCTGATGAAGTCGGAGAGCAAGGCGGTCCACGGTAGGTAGAGCGCGGATCCAATGACCATCAGCACCATGCCGGCCATGATCGGATAGGTCCGTGTGCGGAACAGATTGGCAATCTGCTCTGCATTGTCCGACGGCGCCAGCGGTGGTATCCACTGCGCAAGAAAGGCGAAGCCGACGAGCCAGAAGAAGAAGAATGCCACCGCCGACCACACCCCGGCCAGGCGTACCCCCATGCCGTAGCCCGTCCGGTCACGGTCGGTGTGGTGCGTGTTGGCCGGGGTTGTCTGCATGAAAGCACTGCTCTCCATGGTCACGGCGAACCAATGTTCTTGGTCTGCACGTCGCGGTTGCCTACGGTCTGCGGATCCGGCAGAGCCGATCCGAGGTTTCCGCACAATTCGGTGGAACGAGATCTGCCGAACAAGAGGTTCGAACGGTATGTTCGATCAGGCGAGTTGTCAATGCCGCATCGCGGATTTTCGGCAACGGCGCAGGATCGACAGGCGATCAGCCCTGCCCTCGTTGACCAGACCGCTGGGGTGCGAACAGTACCGGACACGATCGGGCTCCATGTAGGGCACCGTCTCAGTCGCCGGTCGAATCCGATTGGCGTGCGCCGCTCAAAGTTCGCAACTTCGTTGAAGAGGATCTGCATACGCTCGAATGACTGCAACCGACCGAACCTGCGACCCAGATCTCTTACACCCCAGAAGGTCCCGTGCAGCGTCGCCAAGTTTCGGACCATGCTCTCCGCGTCGGTTCGGTGTCACAGAACGTGGCATTCCGATTGGCGCCGACGTCCTCCGTCCCGAGGATGGCCCAAGCCATAGTCGACCTGGACGCACTGGATTGCGTCTTCAACGAGAAGTCGCATCATCGCCGTTAGCTCTGCCACACGTGACGTTCTCGACGGATTGATCGGGGTCTGATCGGAGAACTCGCTGGACCGGACCGTAGCCTGCTAACGTTCGATACTCAAGCGCCCGAAGCGATCTCGCGTCCGATGATTTCCTTCATGATCTCGGTCGTGCCGCCGTAGATCGTCTGGATGCGGGTGTCGACGTAGGCGCGTGCGACCGGATATTCGGCCATGTAGCCGTAGCCGCCATGCAGTTGCAGACACCGGTCGATGACGCGCTTCTGCAGCTCGCTGACGAACCACTTGCCCTTGGCGGCGTCGACCGGGCTTAGTTCTCCGGCGTTGTAGGCCAGCACTGACTTGTCGACGTAGGCCTCGGCGATGTCGATTTCGGTGGCCATGTCGGCGAGCTCGAATCGAATGTGCTGGTTGGCGGTCAGCGGCTTGCCAAAGGCATTGCGCTGGCGGCAGTACTCCGCGGTGATGTCGAAGATGGCCCGGGTGGTGGCCATCGCCTTCGCGGTCACCCCGAGGCGCTCGCGGGGGAGGTGGCTCATCAGGTACTGAAGGCCCCGGCCTTCTTCACCGAGCAAGTTCTCAGCGGGTACGACGGCATCGTTGAAGAACAATTCGGCGGTGTCCTGGGCGGGCAGGCCGATCTTCTCCAGCTGGCGGCCGCGTTCGAAGCCGGGGGCATCGCGCTCGACCACGAACAGGCTGAGATCCCTTGAACCGCCTTCATTCCCGGTGCGCGCAGCCACGACGACGAGGTCGGACATGATGCCGCTGGAGATGAACGTCTTCTGGCCGTTGATGACGTAGGTGTCACCGTCGCGCTTCGCGGTCGTGCGAATGCCCCGCAGGTCGCTTCCCGTGCCGGGCTCGGTCATCGCCAGTGCGCCGATGATCTCGCCGGAGGCGAACCCGGGCAGCCAGCGCTGCTTCTGCTCGTCATTGGTGAGATCGAGCAGGTAGTGCAACACCAGATCGTCCTGCAGGCTGACCGTGAGCCCGAAGGACAGGGCGTTGATCCGGGCGACTTCCTCGCAGACGATCATCCGGTAGCGATAGTCCGATTCACCGGCACCGCCGTAGGCCTCATCTACCTGCAGCGCGTAGATGCCCGCCTTGGCGGCCCTGGCGAAGACCTCGCGGTCGATCCAGTGCTGGCGATCCCACTCGTCCTTGTGGGGCTCGACTTCACGGGCCAGGAACTCACGCACCGTCTCGCGGTAGGCCTCGTGATCGGCGTCGTAGAGCGTGCGCTTCATGGTCAGAGCCGTTCGATGATGGTGACGTTGGCCTGACCGCCGCCCTCGCACATCGTCTGAAGCCCGTACCGGCCACCGGTGCGCTCGAGTTCGTGCAGCAGGGAGGTCATGAGCCGGGCGCCGGTGCAGCCGATTGGGTGGCCGAGGGCGATCGCGCCGCCGTTGGGGTTCACCCGCTTGGGGTCGGCACCGAGTTCGGCCAGCCACGCCAACACGACCGGTGCGAACGCCTCGTTGATCTCGACGGCGTCGATGTCGTCGATCGACATGCCTGCGCGCTTGAGGGCGTGCTGGGTCGCGGGGATCGGAGCCGACAACATCATCACCGGATCGGCGCCGCGCACCGACATGTGGTGGATGCGGGCGCGGGGTTTGAGGCCGAAGCGATCGACGGCGTCCTGCGAGGCGATCAGCAGGGCAGCCGCGCCATCGGAGATCTGGCTGGCGACGGCGGCGGTCAGCACACCGCCTTCGGTGAGGGTGGCCAGGGTGGCCATCTTCTCCATCGAGGTGTTGGCGCGGGGCCCCTCGTCGACGGAAATACCTGCGTACGGCGAGATTTCGCGCTCGAAGTACCCGTTGGCGATGGCGGCCAGCGCGCGCTGGTGGCTCTCGAGGGCGAAGCGCTCGTTGTCTTCTCGGCTCAGGTTCCACTGGCTGGCGATCATCTCCGCGCCGCGGAACTGCGAGATCTCCTGGTCTCCGTAGCGCTCCGCCCATCCGCGGCAATTGGTCCAGGGATCCGTGCTGCCGAACGGCTCGCCTGCGGCGAACGCGCTCAGGATGGGGTACTGGCTCATCTTCTGAACACCACCGGCCACGATGAGATCGGAGGTGCCACTCATGACGGCTTG
>JAHFVB010000018.1:13350-16083 GCA_023264755.1 Mycobacterium sp.
GCGGCGAAGTGCACCGCCTGCTGGGCCGATCCGCACTGGCGGTCGATCGTGACGCCGGGCACCGACTCGGGCAGCCCCGCTGCCAGGGCGGCGGTCCGGGCGATGTCGCCGGCTTGGGAGCCGATGTTGTCCAGACAGCCGAGGATGACGTCGTCGATGGCCGCGGGGTCTACGTCGTGCCGACCGACCACGGTCTTGATGACATGAGCCGCCATGTCGGCGGGGTGCTCGGCGGCGAATCCGCCGTTTCTCTTGCCGACGGCGGTGCGGACGGCATCAACGATGAAGGCTTCAGGCATGCCATTAATCTAACATAGATTCGAAAATTTTCGTCAAGCCTTTGGCTGGCTGTTCGGCTCATTGGCCGACTGCTCGAGTGGACGCCGTCAATCAGCCGCTGGGGTCGCGCCATCGCCGTGCACTTCCGGTAGGAGCGCGCGCTTGATCAGACTTTGCGCGGCGGCGACGATGGCGTCCAACGCCGTGCGGCCCGGGTCCCACCACTCGGCGGCCCAGTTGAGCGCACCCATGACCAGCATCTGCGCGATCCGGGGATCGACGTCGTTGCGCAACTCACCCATTCGCGCGGCATCGTCGAAGAGTTGGCGCCAGATCGCGCCATAGTTCTGGGCTTCCTCGTCGGCCCGGATCCGCATCCGGGCTGGAATCTGACCGTGGTTGCGGATCGAGGCCGTGGTGTAGTCGGAGAGCTCCAACTCGTGCCGCAGATGAGCCTCCACTGCGGCCATGATCCGATCGATGGCCGAGGTGTTCGACGGCAGTGCCTCCAACGTCGACACGAGCTGCGTTCGCATGTCGGCCAGGCCGCACGCCATCACCTCTTCGATGAGGTCATCGCGAGAGGCGAAGTAGTAGTAGATGGCGGGGGTTTGTATTCCGGCCTGCTCGGCGACGTCCGACAGTCGGGTGCCGGCGTAGCCCTTTCGGCCCAGGAGTTGTGCGGTGGCGTCGAGTATCCGGCTCCGGGTGCGGGCGTATTTCGTATCGTCCGTCGGCGTCCTTGGCTGCAATCCACCCACTCGGGCAGGAGGGTCGCGATGCCTTCCGGCCTTGGCCTGTTTGCGGGCCATGGGTCAGGGACTCTGCAGGGGCAAGCGTGAGGAGCTCACGGCATGGTGTACCCGCCGCTGACCGAGATCAGCTGGCCGGTCACCTGGCGGGCGGCCAGAGCAGAGGCGAACCAGAGCACGGCGCGACCGACGTCATCGGCAGTCGTCAACTGACGGGTCGGGGTGTCCTTGAGCATGAACTCGATCTGCTTGGGATTGAAGACCTCGTCCGAACCGACCGACCAGAGACTGGCCGCACCAACGGCATCGGGGCCGTCGGGCATGACGAGTCCGGGGCATACGACGTTGGATCGGATGCCATGGCGGCCGTGCTCGCGGGCGGTCGTTCGGGCCAGGGCCACCATGGCGGCCTTCGACGCACCGTAGATGCCCTGGCGGATCTGGCCGAACGCTGCGTCACTGGCGATGAACACGATGGATCCGCCGCCAGCGTCCTTCATGGGTCCGAGCGCGGCCTGGGTGGCCGACACCGCAGAGAAGAAGTTGACCTCCATGGTGCGCTGCCACTTGTCGCGGTCGGTGTCGGTGGCGATGAAGCCCGGGACAGACCACCCGGCGTTGTTCACGAGTACGTCGATTCCGCCCCACGCGGTGACCGCGCGGCCGATGGCCTCGGCGGCCCCGTCGGGGGTGGTGAGGTCGGCGATCGCAAGTTCGACGGCCGTGGCGCCCCGCTCGAGTGCCTCGGCGCGCACCTTTTCGGCCTGGGGCTCGTCGATGTCGCTGATGACGATTCGCGAACCCTCGGCGGCGAATTGATGCACGATGCCGCGCCCGATGTTCGACGCCCCTCCCGTGACGACGACACGGGCGTTGTTCAGTCCGAGGTCCATTGGTCTCCCATCTCCGTGACGCCGGTGGGCGCTCGCTCGCCGCGGCAAGCCCTCCAAGGACTTTAACTCCTGTTAGAAACAACCTGGGCCGATTCGCCGCCACTCGACGGGGCCCAGTCGCCCTTGACAGCGTCTGCTCGATATTTTAATGTAAATTAGATAATTTGTCACGGCCGAACGGCCGCTCTGGTCAGCACCTGATGACCAACGACCAATGCACTTAGGAGGACACATGAAGGTCGTCGTCGATTTCACCAAGTGCACGGGGCTGGGCATCTGCGAGTCCATGGCACCCGAATTCTTCGAGGTGAACGATAGCGGTGAGCTCGTCTTGTTGAAGGAGGACATCACCGACGACGAGCTGCAGTCCGTCGAGGAAGCCGTCTCGGGCTGCCCCACCGAGGCTCTCCGAATCGAGCGTTAGATGCCAGCCCTGGACGGGAGTAGTCGATGAGCATCGAGCGGCTGGTGGTCGTCGGTGGCTCTCTGGCGGGCCTGCGGGCCGTCGAGGCGGCCCGCAAGGCGGGTTTCGAGGGCAGCATCACCCTGATCGGCGCCGAGCGACACCTCCCGTACGACCGTCCTCCGTTGTCGAAGGACTTTCTCGATGCCACCGAACCCGGCGTGGAGCTCTCGATTCCGTACTTCCGGGGCGACGAGGTCTTCGCCGAGGAACTGCAGGTCGAGCTGCTCCTGGGCGCTCCGGCGACGAGCCTGGACGCCGAACGCAGGATCGTTCACGTCGGTGACCGCGAAGTGGGCTACGACGCGCTGGTGATCGCCACCGGATCGAAGCTGCGGACCCTGCC
>JAHFVB010000018.1:16093-20367 GCA_023264755.1 Mycobacterium sp.
GCGTCCACGGGCTGCGCACGCTCGACGATTCGCTCGCCATTCGCGCCGCGTTGGACGCCGGCGCCCGCACCGTGGTCATCGGCGCGGGCTTCATCGGCTCGGAAGTCGCGGCCAGCGCCCAGAAGCGGGGTGTTCACGTCACCGTCGTGGAGGCCTTGCCGACGCCGCTGGTGCGAGCCACGGGCACCGACATGGGCGCGGCCATCGCGTCGTTGCACGAGCGCAATGGCACCACACTGCTGTGTGGAACGGGAGTCAAGGCCATCGAGGGCAAGGAAGGCGAGGGGCGCGTCCAGCGCGTCGTCTTGAGCGACGGCACCATCCTGGAGGCCGACCTGGTCGTGGTCGGAATCGGCGTATCCCCGAACACGGACTGGCTCGAGGGCTCAGGGCTCGTGCTCGACAACGGGGTGGTCTGTGACGAGACCCTGTGGACCGGGGTGCCTGGGGTGTACGCGGCCGGTGACGTCGCCAACTGGATGAACCCGATGTTCGGGGTGCGCCAGCGCATGGAGAATTGGACTGCCGCAGCCGAACAGGGCGCAGCGGCCGCGCGTAACGCCCTCGATCCCGACAATGCCAAGCCGTACGCGACGGTGCCGTACTTCTGGTCGGATTGGTACGGCTCCAGAATCCAATTCGTCGGAGTGCCCGAGTGTGACGAGGTGCTCCTGGTCGACGGGCAGGTCGACGGCGACGGCGAGGTCCGCTGGACCGCGCTCTACCGGCAAGGGGACCGGCTTGTCGGCGCGCTCACGATCAACGGCCAGACCGTCATCATGAAGTACCGCCGAATGATCGCGCAAAAGGCCTCCTGGAGTGAGGCCTTGGAGTTCGCCGAGAAGCGAAGGGCGCTGGCCGAGGCCAAGGCCGCCGCTTCGTAGTGACCGTCAGCAGCGCCCACCCCATTGCCATGGGGTGGGCGTTTGCGTGCTGACCCCGGAGGGCGGCGCCATCCGTTCGCTCCCGTTCCCGGCTGCGCCGCGCCGATGATGAAGTGGGGGAGCGGGCCGGGCTGAGCCTCCGATGTGTCCAATGGTGCTGCGCACCAATACCGAGCCCGCCAAGAGCAGGTCCGCGACTCGAATGGCGGCGACTCAACCGCGTCGCATTCGGAAAGCCAAGTTTACTTGTCATTAAAATCGGACACATGTTAGATTCCGTTCGGCTCACTGCCCGATCGACCCAAGCCCCAGCTCTTTGCCTACCGTCGAGCAGGCTTCACGCGATGCAAGGGAAGCGACGATGACCGTTACGCACGAACGAATTTCACCGGCCCGCGCCGAGTCCAAGGGGCGCTGGGGATTCGCGCACTATCTCGCCCTGGCGTCGGTACCGTTGCTGGCCTATCAGGCCTGGACTCTCGCTGCCTGGCTGGCCGCTGGCCCGCATCAAGTCACCGTGGGACGCGATGGCAGCACGATCAGCTGGTGGGCCGCCCGCGTGATCGAAGTCGGAACCACGACGTTGGCCATCACACTGCTCGTACTCGCCCTCCGCGAGTCCCGCCGACTCGGTCGCATGTCCTTCGACCTCAAGCTGTGGATCGCCCTGCTGATCACGTCGTTCTGGGATACCTTCACCAACTTCATCCAGCCGATTTGGTTCTACAGCTCGAACTTCGTGAACCTCAACGAATGGTGGGGGAATGCTCCCGGAATCATCAGTCCCGCAGCAGGTTACGGCCCGTATCCCGTCCTGGCACTGACGATGCTGTACCCGTGCTTCGTGCTCGAGTCGCGGATTGCGGCCAAACTATGGGGCAAGGTGCGCACCCGCCATCCGGACGCGTCGCCGGTGCGAATCCTCGCGTTTGGGTTGACCGTCTCGCTCGCCATCGGAGCGGTGGTCAGCATGGTGTTCGTCCTGCCTCACCTGTGGGCGGGCCCGGGCATGGGCGTGATGATTCTGGATACCTCGTCCTACCGCTGGTCGATTGCGGAGTTCCTGTACGTCGGCATCTGGTCGACGACCGTGTGCGCCCTGCGGGTCTTCGTCGACGAGCGTGGCGAAGCCATCACCGAACGTGGACTGGAAGCCCTTTCGCCGCGTATGCGCGACGTGGTGAGCACGGCGGCCACGACGGCGTGGTGCGTACTCGCCGTCATTCTCTGGTCGTCGCTCGTGACCATCACCGGCTTCTATGCGCGGCCTTACCCAACGGGCTACCCGCAACACCTGTCCAATGTCGTGTGCGACCTGCCCAATGCCCCGCAGCCGTCCACCCACTACGGTCCGTGCCCAGGGTCCAAGGGGTTCGAGATTCCACTCCGCACGTCCGGTTAGGCGCGCAACGCCGCTCGACGAAAGGGCCCTCCCGTGGACCACGCCCACGAGGTGAAACTGCTCACCCAACTGCTCGAGCTTCGGCAGGCGAAGCAAACGTCGATGGCGGTCACGGTGCGTAGGCAGTCGACGCATGTGTACGCAGACCAGGCGCACTTCGAAAGGGAAGTGACGAAGCTCTTTCGTGAAACGCCGTTGATTGCGGGGCTCAGTGGCGAACTTCCGAACGCCGGCGACTACTTCACCATCGAGCTCGGCGGAACGCCGGTCATCGTCGTGCGCTCCGAGAACGGCGGCGTGAAGGCCTTTCTCAACGCGTGTCGGCACCGGGGCTCGCGGATTGCGGAAGGCTGCGGATCGGCGAACCGGGTGTTCCGCTGTCCCTACCATGCCTGGGTGTACGACACGGACGGTCGACTCATGGGCATGCCGGTGGCACAGCATGGCTTCGACGAGCTCCTGCGGGAAGAGACGGGGCTCATCGAACTGCCGGCCGCAGAGGACTGCGGACTGATCGTCGTCGGGGCTACTCCGCAAGCCGGTCCCGTCGACGTCGAGGACCTACTGGCCGGCTTGGGCAGCGAACTGGCGAGCCACGGATTCGAATCCTGGGCGCTGGTGGGCGAACGGGTGAACACGTGGGACATGAACTGGAAGATGCCCTACGAGACCTTCTTGGAGGCCTACCACATCTTCGCGTTGCACCGCGACAGCCTGGCCAAGCAGGTCCTGGCCACCCCGATGCTGAGCGAATTCTTCGGGCCCCACGGACGCGGTGTGCTCACTGGTCGGGAGGCACCGAAACTGGAGAAGCTCCACACCGATCAGTGGCGATTCAAGAATCACGCGAACCTCGTCTACTGGCTCTTTCCCAATACGGTGCTGAGTATGCCGATGACCGGCCATGCCGAACTCTGGCAGTTCTACCCCGGTACCGGGCCGGCGACGAGTCGGGTGAGCACGAGGTTCTACGCCCCCGCTGAGCCAGCCACCGACAAGGAGCGGGCCTTCTGGTCTCGCATGATCGACTTCACGATGACCGTGGTCGAGAACGAGGACTTCGTACAGCAAGAGGCGATCCAGCGCAATGTCGGTACCGGAATCTACGAACAGCGAATATTCGGGCGCAACGAGCCTGCAATGATTCACTACCACGAAGGCCTGGACCGGGCGTTGGGGTCGTCGACGGTCTTCCAGTCGGCCACGAGCTCAACGTCGAGTGCCGTTTCCGGCGTGTCGAACTGACGCAAAGACGCTCGCAGTCAAGCGATTCGGCCTAGGAGCGAGGTCGGGAAGGATCGGTCGAGGCATGCGGCGAACCAGTCGAGGCGACGGTGACCATCAGGGTGAGCGCGTCGATGACGGCCCGGTGGTCGTCATCGACTGCTGGGGTCCGCGATAGCGTTGCATTCAGCGCTGCGATCAAGACGTCGCGCATGGTGTTCGGCGCGATGTCGGTGCGGAGCTCGCCCCGCTCCTGGAGCTCCGTCAGTAGCGTCAGCCACCACGTCGAGTAACGCCTGGCGTAGAGGCGATGCTGGCGCCGCACCTCGGAGGGCATGGTTTCGGTCATCCAGACGACCGCGGCCGCCCGGTCATGGCTCGCGTGCAGGGCCTCGAGGTGTGCCCGCATCGCCGTGCGCAGTCGGGTCTCGCCGGTAGCCTCCGGCGCCAAGGCGCGAGCGGCTTCGACCACCCGATCCAGCGCCGCATCCACTCCCTCTCGAAGCACCTCGAGGACGAGTTCGTCCTTGCTGGAGAAGTGGAAGTACAGACTGCCCAACTGGAGGTCGGACTCCGTCGCGATGAGCCGAAGGCTAGCTCCGCCGTAGCCCCGCTGAGCCAGCTCGCGCGCACCCACCCGCAGTATTCGCGCCCGCGTGCGCGCGGCCTTCGAGTCGCCTACGCCTTGGGCGGTCGTCATGGTCGCAGGGTATCGCTCCAACGTAAGTCGGACGCATACCGTCAGATCCCGCCGCGCGCCACCA
>JAHFVB010000616.1 GCA_023264755.1 Mycobacterium sp.
GTGGCCCGCGTTGCTGTGGATACTGCCGGCTGCCGTCGCGATTGGGTGGCTCGCCTTCCCGCGTACCGAGTTGGGGCTGACCTTTCTGGCCTTCCTCACGGTGTTCGCCCTGGGCTACGAGTGGTGCCACTACCTGATCCACAGTGACTACAAGCCGAAATCACGGCTATACCGGGCGATTTGGATGAACCACCGTCAGCACCACTACAAGAACGAACACTACTGGTTCACGGTGACGAGTGCCGGTACGGCCGACCGCGTGCTCGGCACCCATCCGGATGCGGCGACCGTACCAACCTCACCGACGGCGAAGAACCTGCACGCGGCTACGCCTGCACGATGATCGGGTCGCCGATGTGGACCGTGTCGTAGTACCAGGCCGCATTATCGGGACTCAGGTTGATGCACCCGTGGCTGACGTTCGCATTGCCTTGCGAGGCAACCGACCACGGCGCGGAGTGGACGTAGACCCCGCCCCAGGTGACGCGAACCGCATCGTAGACGGTCAACTTGTAGCCCTCGGGGTCGCTCAGCGGGATGCCGATGGTGCGCGAGTCCATGATCACGGGCGACTGCTTCTCCAACGCGGTGAACGAGCCAATCGGCGTGGGGTGCTTGGGCTTACCCATCGAAGCGGGCATCGTGCGGACCACCTGGCCGTCGATGCTCACGGTGAAGGTGTGCGCATTCAGATCCGCGACGCCGACGACTGCCGACCCCGTGCCGAAGGAGGTCTTGAGCCCACCCACCGACATCGTGACCGTGCCATGGGCCGGCCAGTAGGTGCTCGGAGTGAACTGCACGACGTCGTCGCCCAGCCAGGTGAAGCTGCCTCGGGTGACCGGCGAAGCGAAGTGGATGGAGCGTTCCGCCGCGACGCGGTCCGCGACGGGCCCGGCAAAGGTCACCGTGACCGGCATGCCGACGCCGACGACGTCACCCGGCCCGGGCGAGATGCTGGATACGGCTGCTGGGCCCGGCGTCGCCGCATCGACGGGGCCGACCGATCCGGTAATGAGGAGCGTGGCCGCCCCCGCTACCGCCAGCACTAAACGCAAAGCTCTGGGCAAGTTCCATCCTCCAACGTCGGGTCTGACCTACATGTTAGATCGACTATCCGCGGTTGAACGTTAGCCGAGCGCGGGTCACCGCCAACAAGGCGAAACCGAGCGCGAGGATTCCGAACCCGAGCAAACCGATATTCGTAGCGACGGCAGTGCTTCCCACGCTCGCGGGGTCGAGGAAGAAGTACGGCGCCCGACGTCCCACCTGGTTGAGTACCACCAACGCCACGACGCCGTAGGCCGCCGGATACGCCAGCCACGCGAACGGCTGCCACCAATTCACAGGAACCAGCCCACGACCGACCAGCAACCAGTCCGCCAACGCCAACACCGGGACGACGACGTGCAAGAGGACGTTTGCCACGGTGTAGCCCATGCTGTGGCCGGTGAGGAACAGGTTCCAGATCAGCCCAGCGACGATCACGTACAGCACGGCGGCGCCGCGCAGTCCGGCCCGCGAATCCGCCTTGGGTGACGCCAAAGTCCATGCGTAGTAGGCCGCGGCGAGCAGATTGGCCTGATAGGTGAACGTCACCAGCCGCCACCTCACCCCGGATCGCGAAGTGAGCTCGACGACCAGCAGGGCCAGGAGCACCGCACCCACCAAGGTGATCCGAAGCACCAGCCGGACGACGTCGCGCTCCCCCGACGCCGAGGGAGCTGGCTCGCTACTGGACAGGCGGCACCGTTGGCGCATCAGCCGGTGCGGGCGCGGGTGACTCGTAGTCCTGCGCATTGGGGTCACCGATGCCGCGGAGCCGATCCATGATGCGGGTGTGAAGCGGTTTCTTGGTCGGCTCGGGCGCCACCACCGGCGCGGGCACGGCGGCCGGCGGAACGTAGGCGGGCGCCGCGGCGGCCGGATCGGGGAGCACCGGGGCTGCGGGCGCATCGGGAGTGACCGCGGGGCTGTCGACGTACGACGGTGCCTCGACAGGTGCCTCGGGTGGAGGCGCCACGACGTCGACCGGCGGGGGCGGCAACACCGGCGCTGCAGGAGGGGGCAACGCGGGAGGGGCAGCGTCGTTCACCGCGGGCGCCTTGCGGGTGTTGTCGACGGTGCGCGCGGGCGCAACGTGGGCCGGCTCTTCGCGCGGCGAGAACTCGAGGCTGATGGCTGCCGAGACGGAGGCGACGAAGGTCACTACGCCGATCACCAGCATCGCCAGCGCGCCACGGTGGGTCAGCGCCTGCCGACGCGCGACCGCATCGCGTGCCGTGGTGCGCTCGGTTCGGTCCGCCCGCTCGTCGAAGGCCGGAAGCGGAAGCTCGACCGCGAAGGTCGACGCCAGCGCCGCTCCCCTGGCCAGCGCCAGTTCGGCTTCGGCCGGGGCAAACACCGGCACGGACAAGGCGTCCTCCAGTTTCGGCGCCAGGTGCTCGAAACCACCCGCCGACC
>JAHFVB010000617.1 GCA_023264755.1 Mycobacterium sp.
TATACGATCACTACTTCACCACCTTCCTCAATCCGATCGACCTCATCTGGTCGTTCTTACAAGCGGTTGCCACGGCGCTCAGCATTCTGTTGATTCACACCTACTTTGGTTTCTTCGCAACGGGCGGCCCGGCCGGCGTCGGGGTGGCGGTCGGCAACGCCGTCCGCACGTCCTTGATAGTCGTCGTGTCGGTCACGATGCTGATCTCGCTCGCCGTGTACGGGTCCAACGGCAACTTCAACCTGTCCGGTTAGGAAGCTGGCATGACTCGAAACACCGCACACCTCCTATCGGGGATGGTGAGCCTGGTCGGTCTGGTGAGTGTGGTGGCCCTGGCGATCACGCTCTTCCGTGGCGATCTGACGACGACGACTCCAGTCACCGTCGAGTCACCGCGCGCAGGTCTTGTCATGAATGTCGATGCCAAGGTCAAGATGCGGGGCGTCGTGGTCGGCCGAGTGGCTGCCATCGATGCCGAACCGAATGGGGGCGCCACCCTGCGCCTTGCGATGGAACCTAGCCAACTGCAATGGATTCCCTCGAACGTCGAAGTCCGCATTGCCGCGTCGACCGTCTTCGGCGCCAAGTTCGTCGAACTCGTGCCCCCACCACGACCATCGGGCCATGAGCTGCAACCCGGCCAGGTGTTGGATGCCAGCAGTGTCACAGTCGAGAACAACACCCTGTTTCAACAATTGACGTCGGTCCTGGACCAAGTCGAACCGGCGCAGCTAAACGAAACCCTGGGTGCGATCTCAGCAGCGGTGAACGGGCGCGGTGAGAAACTCGGACGAGCAGCGACCGAACTCGACTCGCTGCTGGCCGTGCTGAACGCAAGCCTCCCGAAACTCAGTCACTCCTTCGAGATCGCACCGCAAGTGTTTGCCTCCTACGCCGATGCGGCCCCCGATTTGTTGTCGAGCGTCAAGAACGCCACGCAGGTGGGCAAGACGATCGTCGACGAGCAGCAGAACCTAGACGCCTTCCTGGTCAGCGCCATTGGCCTGGCAGACATCGGCAACGACGTGTTGAGCAGCAACCGTCGATCCCTGACCGACGTGATACACCTGCTGGCCCCTACGACCGACCTCACCAACCAGTACCACGAAGCCCTCAACTGCGCGCTGGCAGGAATGCTGCCACTGGCGAAGTCGCCACCGCCGCCGCTACCCGGGTCGATGATCATGATCGGCTTCGTGCTGGGCGCCGAACGCTACCGCTATCCGGCCAACCTCCCGAAGGTCGCCGCCAGCGGTGGCCCGCAATGCACCGATCTCCCGCGGGTCGCGCCCGGAAGGAGAACGCCATACGTCCTCGCGGACGTGGGCGCCAACCCGTGGCAGTACGGCAACCAAGGCATCTTGGTCAACTCGGATGCGCTCAAGCAGCTGTTGTTCGGACCCATCGATGGGCCGCCGCGCAACACTACTCAGCTCGGACAGCCCGGATGAGCGGCGGGCGTAGCGGTCTCAAGCTCACGATATTCGTCGTGGTCATGCTGTTGCTGACCACTGCCCTGTTCTTGGCGTTCGGTCAGTTCCGAACCGGACCGACCAACACCTATTCAGCAGTCTTCAAGGATTCGTCTCGCATCGCAGCGGGCGATTCGGTGCGGGTGGCCGGGGTACGGGTCGGTACGGTCGCGCACGTATCGCTTCAAAACGACCTGACGGTTCTCGTGACGTTCAACGCCGAGCGCAAGGCCGTCTTGACGAGTGGTACCAAGGCGGCGGTCCGCTACCTCAACCTCGTCGGCGATCGTTATCTCGAACTGATGGACGGCCCAGGGTCTACCCAGGTGATGCCACCCGGTGCCCAGATCCCGATCGACCGTACGGTCCCAGCGCTTGATCTCGATCTGCTACTGGGCGGCCTCAAACCCGTCCTGAAGGGGCTCAATCCCGAGGACGTCAATGCGCTCACCACGTCGCTGCTTCAAATCCTTCAGGGCCAGGGCGGAACGATGGAGACTCTGTTCTCGAATGCCTCATCCTTCGCAAATGCAATGGCAGACAACAGTCGTGCAGTCGAGACCCTCGTCGACAAGCTCAACCAGGTGGTCTCCACGCTCGCCACCAACGGACAGCAGTTCTCTGCCTCGATCGACCGTGTGGAGCAGCTCGCCACCGGGTTGGCCCGGGACCGGGACCCGATCGGCGCCGCGATCGACGCGCTGAGCGCCGGAACGGGCTCGATTGCCGAACTGTTGACGAACGCTCGGCCGCCGCTGAAGGCCAGCATCGACGAACTCGGCCGGCTGGCCCCACTTCTGGACCAAGACAAGGTCCGGATCGATACGGCGCTGCAGAAGGCACCCGCGAACTACCGCAAGCTCGTCCGGCTCGGCAGCTACGGAAGTTTCATTCAGTACTACATCTGTGGGATATCAATCCGCGTCACCGATCTTCAGGGTCAGACGGCCGTCTTCCCGTGGACCAAACAAGAAGGCGGGAGGTGCG
>JAHFVB010000265.1 GCA_023264755.1 Mycobacterium sp.
GCGCCGACAACGACGGTGAGGGCGGAATCATGGCGCTCATCACCATGTTGAGGCACGGGCGCGCCACTCGGGGGCGGCACACGGCGATGATTCTGGCTGCCTTGGGGTTGTTCGGTGCGGCGTTGTTCTTCGGTGACAGCATGATCACGCCCGCCATCTCGGTGCTGTCGGCGGTCGAAGGCGTCAAGGTCATCACACCGGACCTTCAGGACTGGATCGTGCCGATCACCGCCGTGATCATCGTGGCCCTCTTTCTGATCCAGCGGCACGGCACGGCCACAGTTGGGCGCTTCTTCGGCCCGGTGATGATCGTCTGGTTCGTGGCGATCGGAGCGTGCGGCCTCGGGGGCGTCATCGACCATCCGATGATCCTGCGGGCGCTGTCGCCGACGTATGCGCTGTCGTTCATGTTCGGCCACTTCCACATTGCCTTCTTCGCGCTGGCAGCCGTCGTGCTGGCCGTCACCGGCGCCGAGGCGCTCTATGCCGACATGGGCCACTTCGGGCGCCGGCCGATCACGTTGGCCTGGCTCTTCGTCGTGTTGCCCGCGTGTGTGCTCAACTACTTCGGCCAGGGTGCGCTGGTGCTTGGCGACGAGCGCAACGTCAGCGCCCCGTTCTTCCTGCTCATTCCGGAGTGGGCGCGCATCCCCATGGTGCTGCTCGCCACCGCGGCCACCGTCATCGCATCCCAGGCCGTGATCACCGGGGCCTTCTCGGTGGCCGCGCAAGCGGCGAAATTGGGGCTGCTTCCGCGGCTGCGCATCCTGCACACCTCGGCCTCGGCCTACGGCCAGGTCTACGTTCCGGCGATCAACGCGATGTTGATGGTCGCGGTGTTGATCCTGGTCTTCGCCTTCCGCAGTTCGGCCGCGCTCGCCTACGCGTACGGCATGGCCGTGATCGGCACGATCACGATCGTCACGCTGCTGTTCTTCTACCTGGCTCGCACCCGGTGGCACACCCCGCTGTGGCTGGTAGTGGTCGGCGGGGGCGCCTTGCTGAGCGTCGATCTGCTGTTCCTCGCGGCCAATCTCACGAAGTTGGTCCATGGCGCGTGGCTGCCGCTGTTGATCGCCGTCACCGCCTGGACGGTGATGGTCACCTGGGAGCGCGGCCGCGGGATCGTCACCAGGGCCCGCGAGCAGGCCGAGGGACCGCTGCGCGAGTTCATCGACGGACTGTCCCACTACGAGCCGCCGTTGGCGCGCGTCCCGGGCACCGCGGTGTTCCTCAACCGGGGCAAGGAGACCGCGCCGCTGGCGATGCGCGCCAACGTCGAACACAATCACTCGCGCCACGAGCACGTGGTGATCCTGTCGATCGAAACCGAGCCGGTGCCCCGCATCCCGGACGAGGAGCGCATGGAGGTCGACGCGCTCGGCTTCCACCAGGACGGAATCATCCACGTGACCGCAAGATTCGGCTACATGGAACCCCTGAACGTGCCCGATGCGCTGCGGCTGCTCGATCCGGAGCAGACCGAGGGCCAGCTCGACGTCGACAACGCGTCGTACTTCTTGTCCAAGTTGGAGCTCGTGGCCGGGCCCGAGCCCACCATGGCGCAGTGGCGAAAGCAGCTCTTCATCGCCACCTCATACCTGGCCGCCGATGCAGCCGACTTCTTTCATCTGCGCTACGACCGCATGGTCATCGTCGGATCGCGTATCGAGTTCTAGGCGTCAGTCGACGCCGATGGCCTCGACGATGTTGATCCTGGCCGCCCGTACCGCCGGCGGCAAGGACCCGAGCAGGCAGATGGCCAGTGCGCCAAGGGCGATGCCGATCATCCCCGGGCTTGGTTGCCACACGACGTCGATGCTGAGCACGTTGGTCAGCGCGAGGCACGTCAGGTACTGAATGACAGTGCCGAGCACCAAGCCCAACAGCCCTCCGACGAGGCCGATACCCGCCGCTTCGGCGAGGATGGCCTTCAGGGTGAAGCTGCGGTCGGCGCCGATCGCGCGCAGCACCCCGATCTCGCGGCGCCGGTCGAGCACCGACAACATCAACGTATTCAGAAGCGTCACAGCCGAAACCACGACCACGATCCATCCGATGATGGTGATGACGGCGATCACCTGGTCCAGCGCACTCGCCACGCCGGCCAGGGCCTCGCGGCCGGAGTAGACGAACGTGCCGGCGCCAACCACCTTTTGGACCGCCGCCTCGACCGCGTGTGCATCGGCCCCCGGCGTGACGGTGAGCTCGAGGTCGGTGGCGCCGGGGCGCAGGAACCAGCCCTGCATGGCGTCCAAGCTCATGGCGATGGTGCCGGTCATTCCGGAGAAGTAGGGGACCAGGGCCAGCACTCGGACGGGTCGTTTGCCGGTGGGGGTCTGCAGGGTGAGCTCGTCGCCGACGGCAACGTTCATCGCCTTGCCGAGGTCGCGTGACAACGCGACGCCTGCTCCGGACAACAGTTTTTCGCGATCCTGAGGCGTCAGCGAGGTGTAGATGTCGCGATGTGAGCCCGGCGCGATGCCGAGCAGCATCACCCGGGTGTCACCGACGGTGGCGAAGGCCATCTGGCCGGGCACGACGCTCTTGACACCGGGTACGGCGGCGACGTTCGGCTGGGTGTCCGGCGGTAGCAGGGTCGACGAGTAGTCGGTGGCCGCCGCCGAGCTGACCCAGATGTCGGCGTCGGCGATCGAGGCGAACGACGCGACGGTCGAGTCGACGGCGTTGGCCGTCGCCCCCGTCACCGCCACCGTGGTCACCACCGCAGTCAGCACCGTCATCATCGCCACCCACATGCGCCGAGGCGCACGCTCGATGGTCGCGGCACCGAGCACCCCGGCTGCGCCGAAGCGCCGCGCCACCGCGGCCGCGGCGGCGATGATGGGCGTCGAGCAGGCAAAGCACAGGGCACTGAACCCGATGAACGACAACGCGATCGACGCTATTGCCAGCTGTCCCAGATCGCCGGTGACGACCAGGATCGTCACGGCCAACAAGACCGTGCCCGCGATGCCAGCGGCGACCCGGAGCCGGTGCGAACTCGCCTCGGGGGTCGCCGCCCCGTCGGGAGCCAGCGCCTCGATGGGGGCCACGCCGTGCACCTGCCGGGCCGCGAGCGCCGACGCGGTGACACTCGCGAAGACGCAGGCCGCGATGGCGACGGGGACCACCCAGCCCGGCAGGACGTATTCGAGCCGCGCATCGAGCGTCTGCACCATCGTCGACGGAAGTTCGGCGATGGCCAAGTGACCGATCAGCACGCCGCACAGGGACCCGATCAGGCCGCCGAGGAAGCCCACCAGAGCGGCTTCGGCCAGCATGTCGGACATGATCGTGCGCCGGCGGCCGCCGAGCGCTCGCATCATCGAGATCACGTGTCTGCGCTGCGCGATCGCGATGCTCATCGCATTGAAGCTGAGGAACGCCGCCACGACCAACGAGACCGACGCGGCCAACAGCGTCATGGCCTGGAGGATGGCGAACGAGCTACTGGCCTGCGCGGCGCGAAAGCTCGGGGTGGCCACGATCGCGCGTCCGTCGATCGCCGTCGTCACTGCCGCGCGCACCTTTCCGACGTCGGCGCCCGGCGAGGTGAACAACAGGATCGAGTCGAGGACGTGCGGCCGTCCGGAGAGCTGTTGGGCCAGGGCCAGCGGTGCGATCACGAAGTGCGCGTCGTTCAGTCGCCGAGCCGCGGCTCCGTCCACCACGGCCACGGCCGTGACCGTCGTCGAGTCGGCCAGTCGGAACTCCTCGCCCTTGGCGACGCCCAGTCCCGCCCCGACCACCACGCCATTGCCCGTGGAGCTGACCGGCGAGCCGGCCTCCAGCTGTTCCCTGATCGCCGTCTGAAGGTCGGAGTGCAGTTCGGCTGCGTTCTGGCCCAGCCCGAGCAAGAGTGCGGGTCGAGCGTTCGCCGTCGTTCGCATTCTGACCAATGGCACTGCGGCGGAGACGTTTTCGACGCCGCTCACCACTCCGAGCAGTGATTCGTCGAACCCGTCGCCGGTGATGCCGGAAACCTCGAGGTCGGCGTTGCCGCCGATGCTGGTCGCGAGCCGGTCGATGGAGCCGGTAATCGATCCGGACACGCCGAGTACCGCGACGAGCAGGGCGGCCGACACGGCGACGACCACGACCGAGGCCACCGCGCGCCCCCAATGGGTGACCAGTTCCCGAACGTTCAGCACCTTGAGCCGGCTGATGGAGGCGAGCGGCACTACGTTACGACCGGCGGGTCGAGTGGCGTCCGCCTCGACGTAGTGGGGTCTCGACCAGCACGTCGGAGGTGAACGCGCCGTGATGGACGATCGGGAGCAGCTCCGTCGGCTCGTCGCGCATGCTCACGGAGTGCCGTCCGCTGGGCGGCGGCCCCGAATGCGGACAGACGTCGGACTTGAGCAGGCCGTCCTGCAGCGTGATGACTCGATCGGTTTGCGCCGCCGCCTCGAGGTTGTGCGTGACCATCACCACCGCGCGGTAGTCGCCGTCGTCGCGCGCGACGCTGCGCAGCAGCTCCATGATGGCCGCCCCGGTGGACGAATCGAGGTTGCCGGTGGGCTCGTCGGCCAGAATCAGCGGAGGATCCATCATCAGCGCGCGCGCGACGGCCACCCGCTGCATCTGGCCACCGGACAGCTCGGCGGGCCGATGTTCGACCCGGTTGCCGAGGCCCACCAGGTCGAGCAACCTCAGCGCGTCGGGGCGAGCCTGACGTAGCTTGCGCCCGTCGAGCAGCATGGGCAGTGCGACGTTCTCCCACGCCGTCAGGGTGGGCAGGAGGTTGAAGAACTGGAAGATGAAGCCCACCTGGTGGCGCCGGAAGGTCGATTGTTGGTCGTCGGTCATCGAGCCGATCTCGGTGCCGTTGAAGCGGATCGATCCGGAGTCCGGGGAGTCCAACGCGCCGATTAGCTGCAACAGGGTGCTCTTGCCCGCGCCGGAGGGGCCGACGACGGAGGTGAACTGGCCGCCGGCGAGCTGCAGGCAAAGGCCGTCCAGCGCCGTGACCGTATGCCCCCCGGTGTGGTACTTGCGTACCACGTTGGTGAGTTCGACCCTCAGTGGCATGTCAGGTCACTTTGCGTCAGGAGCGAAGCGGGGCGCACCGCGTCACCTCGCGACGAGCTTTTCCACGCCCGGCTCGTTGCTCTCGGACAGGCAATCGCGGATCTTCTGGCCGACTCGACGGTTCCGGCGCTGGTTGATGCCCAAAAGCGACGGGATGTGGGCGTATACGGCCTGGTTGTTGGGCGCGTCCATGTGCGTGAATGGCGGCGTGTCGACGAGCGGCAGCAGGGGCAGCCCCAATACGTCGCGGGCCGCCCGGACGACGGGTGCGTCCAGCACCGAGACGAAGTGCTGAATGTCCTCGCGCATGGCATTGATGACCATCATGCGCAGCAACTGCACGTGCATCGTCGCCAGCTTGCGCCGGTACTTGCGGGGCACGGCCGCGGTAGCCCCGTCCCAGCACCGGTCCAAGTCGTCGATCCCGTGGTGCCGCATCACGTCGTCGACGGGGATCGCGATGGGGGCGATGGGGGATTTCACGACGTCGTCCAGATCGACGATCGTCTTGAGGCCGAGCGGCGAATTGCGAATCATCCGGATTACGCCGGCAGGCACATTCTCCTGGGTGTCCACCACCATGAAGAAGATGCTGCTCTCGTCGTAGGGGCGTACTCCTTCTTCATCGTGGCCGCGTCATTGCCCCAGGAATCCTGGAACACCGCGCGCTCGACCTGCCTGGCGATGTTGGCGAACGGATCGGTGCCCTCGAGCGTGAAGCAGGCGAACCGTCCGCAGCCCACTCGTTTGGTGCTCAGGAACTGTTCGGTGAGCTGGTTGCGGTCGCAGTCCGACATGTCGTAGACGTATTCCGTCACTCGTCGGTGCTCCCACCCATCGGTTATGCGGCGACAGTCAGAATACTGTCGATGAGGAATTGCCCACGGGGGCTTCGTCCCGACCATGCCACCCGTTCCGGGGAGACGCAAACGGTCCGCCGACTTGTCACAATCTCCACACGAAGTTCTCAGCTGTGGCGTCGGCGTGCTGCCCGCCGATATTCACGAATTCGTCAATGGAAACCGTTAACATTCCGGCAGCGGACGTCCGGGGGGCAGTCGCGTTGATGGACCTCTGACTGCGACGAAAGGCCGAACGATGAGCTTCGAGAACTTCCGTCGTCGCAGTCGGGAGGGGGTGCTGGCGCTGGCAGTGCTGGCCAGCCTTGGCACGCTGGTCACCGTTCACTCGCCCGGGGTCGCCAGCGCCGACGTGTGCGTGAGCGCGGGTCGAAGGGTCTCCGTCAGTGGATGCGCGAGCCTCCCCGACGTGATGGCGCCTTATATTCCGCCGCCCGCGTACTACGCCCCACTTCCGGAGGACTACCCGCCCCCTCCACCTCCGCCGCCCCCTCCACCACCGCCGTACATCAATGCGTGCGGCAGCGTGAGTGGGCGCCACGTCAGCGTGTCCGGCTGCCGGTAGCCGGCTGACCACACGACATTCGGATTCATTCGCCGTTCATCACCCAATCGAGGAGACCAACCATGATGTCGATGACCAATTTCCCGGCGCGCGCGGTGCTGGGTGCGTTCGGGACCGCGGCCGTTGCCGGTGCGGTGATGCTGTCCGCGGCCGCCACGGCGTCGGCCGACCCGTCCCAGCCCAACTGCACCGCCGCCGATCTGGCCCAGGTCGCCACGGGCGTGTCGGCAGGAATGTCGGTCTACCTATTCACTCACCCGGACGTCAACGACTTCCTCACCGGGCTCGAGGGCTCGCCGCGCGACACGATCCGCCCCAGGGTCGAGGAGTACATGACGGCCAACCCGCAGGTGAAGGCCGAGATGTCGGCCATCCGTCAGCCGTTGGTCGACATGAGGCAGCGCTGCGGCGCAATCGGAGACGAACCCGCCTGATGCCGAACCCGAAGACGTACGCGCCGGCGCTGGTCGGGCTGGCCGCACTCGCGTTCGGGCTGGCCGGCGCGCCTGCGGCGGGCGCCGACGACCGCACCTGCACCAACACCTCGGCGAACACCACCATCTGCTCTCGGCCGGGCGGAAGCACGTCGATCAGCACGTCTCCACCGCCGGTGGTCGGCCCCT
>JAHFVB010000266.1 GCA_023264755.1 Mycobacterium sp.
GGTGTGCAAGACCGCGGTGGCTTGGCGCACCAGTTCGTCGCCGGGATTGGTCTCCACCGTGAAGTCGACCACGCCGGGGGCCGAGACCACCGCGGAGACGCCGATGGTGCTCTGTTCGTCCAACAGCAACGCCTGCTCGAAACGCAGGTCGCGGACCTCGGCGGCCTCGCCCAACACGGCGCGGGCCGCGCCAAGTGCCAGCTCGCAGTACGCGGCTCCGGGTAGTACGGCGACATTGCGGACCTGGTGGTCGCCCAGCCACGGCTGGGCGGCGGTGCCGACCTCGCCCTGCCACACATGGCGTTCGGGCTCCTCCTGCAGTCGGACGTGCGGGCCCAACAACGGGTGCACCGAAACGGTGAATCCGCCGTGGGCGTGCGTCTCCTGGCCCTCGTTGCTCAGCCACAATCGCTGATGCGCCCACGTCGGCAGGGGCGCGTCGACCAGCTGTCCGTCCGGGTAGAGCACCGAGAAGTCGACGGCGGCCCCCGCACTGTGCAGTGCTGCGACGAAGTCACGCAGCCCGTGTGGCAGCGGTTGTTCGCGACGCATGCCGGCCAGGGCGGCCATCGGCAGGTCGAGACTGCGAGCGGTCTGTTCCAGCGCGTGGGTGAGCAGCGGGTGCGGAGCCAACTCCGCGAACACGCGATAGCCGTCCTCCATCGCCGCCCGCACGGCCGCGGCGAACCGAACCATGTTGCGCAGGTTGTTGACCCAGTACTTGCCGTTGCACACCGGCTGCTCGCGCGGATCGAACTGGGTGGCCGAGTAGAAGGGCACCTCGGGCGTCATCGGCTTGAGGTCGGCCAGGGCGCCGGCCAATTCGTCCAGGATCGGGCTGACTTGAGGTGAGTGCGACGCCACGTCGACGGCGATCTCGCGGGCCATCACGTCGCGCTCCTCCCAGGCCGCGACGAGCTCGCGCACCGTTTCGGTGGCGCCACCGATGACCGTGGACTCCGGGGAGGCCACCACGGCCACCACGACGTCCTTGATGCTGCGCACGGCCAGCTCCGAAAGCACTTGCTTGGCCGGCAATTCGACCGACGCCATGGCCCCGGAACCGGCGATGCGGGACATCAGCTTCGAACGGCGGCAGATGACGCGCAAACCGTCCTCCAGCGACAGCGCCCCTGCGACGACCGCGGCCGCGGCCTCGCCAAGGGAGTGCCCGATGACCGCGCCGGGGCGTACGCCGTAGGCCTTGAGGGTGGCCGCCAGGGCGACCTGCATGGTGAACAGCGTCGGCTGGACGCGGTCGATGCCGGACACCAGCTGCGGTGCCGACATCGCCTCGGTGACCGAGAAGCCGCACTCGTCGGCGATCACGGGTTCGATCCGCGCGACCGTGGCGGCGAACACCGGTTCGGACTCCAGCAGTTGGGCACCCATCCCCGCCCACTGCGAACCCTGACCCGAGAAGACCCACACCGGACCGCGATCGTCGCGTCCCACCGCCGCGTCGTACGGGGCCGGGACCTCGGCCACCTCACGCAGCGCAGCGCTCAGCTCGGCGCGAGTGTCAGCGCTGACTGCGGTGCGCACCGGTCGGTGGGTGCGGCGCCGCGCCAGGGTGTAGGCCAGCGCAGGCAACGGCACCTCGTAGTGGGCGTCGACCCAGTCCGCCAACCGGGCCGCGGTGCGGCGCAATTCGTCGGCCGAGCTGGACGAGACCGGAAACAGCAGTGCGGACGCTTCCGGTCCGGCCGCCGCCCGGTGGTCGGCACTGGGCGCAGGGGCCTGCTCCAGGATCGCGTGCGCATTGGTGCCCGAGACCCCGTACGACGACACCGCCGCCCGGCGGGGATGCTGGCCGGGGTTGGGCCAATCGGTAATCGACTGCGGCACGAAGAGTTTCGTCTCGATCCGAGCCATTTCCTCGGGCAGTTGGGTGAAGTGCAGGTTGGGGGGAACGACACCGTGTTGCAGCGCGAGCACGGCCTTGATCAACCCCAGCGTTCCCGACGCCGACTGGGCGTGGCCGAGGTTGGTCTTCACCGACGCCAGCGCGCAGGGGTGCTCGATGCCGTACACCTTGCTCAGGCTGGTGTACTCGATGGGATCGCCGACCGACGTGCCGGTCCCGTGGGCCTCGACCATGCCAACGCTGTTGGCGTCGACGCCGGCGGCGGCCAGGGCCGTCTGGTAGACGGCGGCCTGCGCACTCAGTGACGGGGTCGAGATGTTGACGGTGTGACCGTCCTGGTTGGCCGCCGTGCCACGCACGACCGCCAGAATCCGGTCGCCATCCCTGAGCGCATCCGGCAGACGCTTGAGCAACACCACCGCGGAAGCCTCGCCGCAGACGTACCCGTCCGCCGCGACGTCGAACGCATGACAGTGCCCGGTGGGCGAAAGGTGGCCCTGAGCGGTTCCGGCGACGAACTTGCGCGGTTCCAGCATCACGAACGCACCGCCCGCGAAGGCCATGTCGCTTTCGCCGTCGAGCAGGCTGCGACAGGCCATGTGCACCGCGACCAGACCGGACGAACACGCCGTGTCCACCGTCAGTGCGGGACCCTGGAGGCCCAGCGTGTAGGCGATCCGCCCGGACGCCATGCTGAAGATGTTCCCCTGGTAGCCGTACGGCTCCTCCATGGCGGGTGAATCGGCCGTCACCAATTGGTAGTCGAAATGGGTCAGTCCGACGAATACTCCGGTGAGCGTCTCGCGCATCTCCTCGGGGGTGAGGCCGGCGTGCTCCATGGCTTCCCAGGAGCTTTCCAACAACAACCGGTGCTGAGGATCGAGCGAGCTCGCCTCGCGTTCGCTGATGCCGAAGAACTCGGCGTCGAAGCCGGCGACGTCATCGAGGAAGGCGCCCCACTTGGAGGCGGAACGCCCAGGTACCCCGGGCTCGGGGTCGTAGTAGTCGTCAGCGTCCCAACGGTCGGACGGCACCTCGGTGACCAGATCGTCGCCGCGAAGCAGGGCGTCCCAGAGCTGTTCGGGCGAGTCGATGCCTCCGGGGAGCCGGCACCCCATGCCGATGACAGCAACCGGAGTGACCGGTGAGGTACTCGTGGTTGGCGAAGAGTCCCCCGTCGCTGAACGGTGTTTACCGCCATTGATCGCCTCGAATGAGCCCATTCCGTCTCCTCACAGCAAACGACCACGCGGCTTTGTCCATTGCTTGACTCACGCCGTGGCACCTCACGCGACTCCCAGGCTGCCCACGCGCCGCCTTCCGTGCCTACCCGGGTTTGAGCATTTTTGCACGTCAACGGCCTGCAAGGCAGAAGCGAAGTTATTATGCAGCCCCGAAACGGATAGGTAAAGCCACGAACCGTTACTCAATCGTGACTTTGCTAGAGTGCGGCCGAAGTCAGATCCCGACGCGCGGTGCGCGGATGACGTTAAAGTCATGCGGTGGTTGAATCCTCCCTTCCGGCCTTGTTGCGCGAGCGCGCCAGTCTGCAGCCCGACGACACGGCGTACACGTTCCTCGACTACGAGCAGGACTGGGCCGGCGTGCCCGAAAGCCTGACCTGGTTCCAGGTGTACCGCCGCACGCAGAACGTGGCCCGCGAACTGAGCCTTTGCGCATCCCCCGGCGATCGCGCCGTGATTCTGGCGCCACAGGGACTCGACTACGTCGTCGGCTTTCTTGGCGCGTTACAGGCCGGCCTCATCGCGGTACCGCTGTCGGTCCCGTTGGGTGGCGTCAGCGACGAACGGGTCGATTCGGTGCTGCGCGACGCGGCGCCGGCGGCCGTGCTCACCACCTCCGCCGTCGTGGGTGACGTCGCCAGGCACGTGACGCAGGAACTCGGCGGAGCCGCCTGCTCACTGCTCGAACTTGATTTGCTGAATTTGGACGCCCCGGCGCGCTTCGAGGCCGACGAAGATAGTCAGCAAGCGACCGCATATTTGCAATACACGTCCGGATCCACCCGGCAACCGGCCGGAGTGATGATTTCCGATAAGAACATCCTGGCCAATTTCGAGCAGCTTTTGTCCGGCTATTTTCCGCACCGCGGAGGCGTACCGCCCCAGGACATGACTTTCGTGTCGTGGCTACCCTTCTACCACGACATGGGTTTGGTGCTCGGAGTTTGCGCACCGGCCCTGCTGGGGCTGCCCGCGGTGCTCACCAGCCCGGTGTCCTTCCTGCAGCGTCCGGCCAGGTGGATCCAGCTGCTGGCGAGCAATACCCATGCCTTCTCGGCTGCCCCCAACTTCGCCTACGAACTGGCGGCGCGCAAGACCTCCGACGACGACATGGCCGGACTCGACCTGGGTGGGGTGGAGACCATCCTCAGCGGCGCCGAGCGCGTCAACCCCGCCACGCTCAAGCGCTTCAACGAGCGGCTCGGACGGTTCAATCTGCGCGACTCGGTGGTGCGCCCCTCGTACGGTCTGGCGGAAGCCACCGTCTACGTGGCGACGAGCAGGCCGGGTCGAGCCCCGGAGATCGTCGAGTTCGAGTCGGACGAACTTGCCGCAGGCCGGGCCAAGCGGTGCTCGAGCGGAGTAGGTACGCCGCTGATCAGCTATCCGCTGGGGCAATCGCCGGCCGTGCGGATCGTCGACGCGGAAACGCGCACCGAGTGCGCGGACGGAACGACCGGCGAGATCTGGGTGCACGGGGACAACGTCGCGGAGGGCTACTGGCACAAGCCGGAAGAGAGCGAACGCACCTTCGGAGGCGTGATCGTCGACCCCTCGGAAGGCACCCCCGAGGGGCCGTGGCTGCGCACCGGGGACCTGGGCTTCGTCGACAATGGCGAGTTGTTCATCGTCGGCCGGATCAAGGACCTCTTGATCGTCTACGGCCGCAACCACTCTCCCGACGACATCGAGGCGACGAGCCAGGAGATCACGGGCGGCCGGGTCGCGGCGATCGCGGTTCCGGACGAGGGCAGTGAGCAGCTCGTCGTCATCATCGAAGTCAAGAAGCGGGGCAGCTCCGACGAAGAGGTGATGGACAAGTTCTCCATCGTCAAGCGCGAGGTGACCTCGGCCATCTCGAATTCGCACGGCCTGGGCGTCGCGGATCTGGTGCTGGTTCCGCCCGGTTCGATTCCGATCACCACCAGCGGCAAGGTCAGACGAGCCGCGTGTGTCGAGCAGTACCGGGAAGGCCAGTTCGTCCGGCTGGACGCCTAATTCGACCTGCCACCGTCCGACCTGCCACTCAGTCGATGTGGCCGGTCAGGTCGAACTCGGCGAGGGCCTGGGCGGCCAGCTTCCGTAGCGCGGGCTTGGTGTTCTCCGCACCTGGTTGATAGGCGTTGACGGTGACGATGAACTTGTCGGGCACCCGCAGGGCCTGCAGGATCATTTGGCCGCCATTGCGTTCGAGCCAACGCCGCGTTTCGTGCTGGGCCAACACCCGGGCGGTGGCGTATTCGGCTGGCGTGCCGTCGAGGTGGTCGGCAATGGCCCCGACATCGCCCAGGTTCGAATAGAACACTGGGGCATCCGGGTCGGCGACCGCCGTCTGGTCGAGCTGCCGAAACGCGCGTTTCGGCGTGAACAGGGCGAGCCAGGCGATTCGGGACAGTTCGTTGGGCGTCGCCCTTCGGGTCCGCAGCGCCTCGCCGATGGCGGAGCGGGCCTCACCGAGATCCTTGGCCACCAGCGTCGGGTCGAGGGTGACCCGTGCGAACGACATGGCGTTGGCGCGGGTATCCCCCTCGGCCCGGTCGTTGACCGGAAGCTCCAGCGTGACGGTGCCATCCGCGGCCCGGCGTCCGATGAGCTCCGCGAGCTTGGCGGCGAGCGCGGCCCCGAGCGTACTGCTGGTTCCGCCAAGTGAGTTCGCGCGGGCATCCCAGTCGGCCAACGTGATGCTGATGGTGATGCCGGGTACGACGAACGGCTCGTCGAGCTCGGTCTCGCCGCAGCCGGCCGCGTGTGGTGCCGGCCGCGCAGGCAGCTCCGTGGCGGCTTGCCGTTGCTGGCGGGCCTGTTTGGCGACGGTGCTGAACGCCCGAGCCACCGCCGGTAGGTCGCGTGCCGTCTGTCGGGCATCCTGGGCCACCCCGCGCAGTCGGGGGCGCGAACGTGGCGGGGGATAGCCAAGATTGCGGGTGTTGCCCATTGCGGCGTCGACCACCGCGAAGATCAGTCCGATGCCGTCGAGCAGATAATGCGAAAGCACCAGGGTGGCCGCGGTCGAACCGTCCGCGAGCTCAATCACGCTCAGGCGCCAGCCGGGTCCGTGTTCCGCATCGATGGGCAGTTGTGCGCGTTCGTCGAACCAATCGCTGAGTTCGGCACGCGGACGGCCGGACTCGCAGAAGTCGATGTCCGATGGCGTCCAGTCCAGCACCCAATGGTGTCGAGCGAACGGCAGCGGCGACCGCTCGATGCGCCGGCCCAAGAACCCGCGGCTGACATTGTGATGAAACCGGCGCACGCCTTCGAGGTCGATGGGGTGCTCGTAGATCCACCCGCACTGGATGACCAAGCTGCGGCCGATGGCGGAATGCTGCGTGAACAATCCGTGATCGGTGACCGCGAGCCGATTGTCCGGCCGCACATCGTCTTTGGTCCGATCGTCGGCAGCACCCGCTGGACTCATCCGGCCACGCACCAATCAGCCTCCATCGACGGCAAAACTCGTCCGGAGCGCCCAGCGGAAGCTCACTGGGGCACCGCCGAATTGTCGGCTCAGCGTAGCCGATCGGGCTCCGCGGCTTGGCCGCGTTCCGACGGTTCGGTCGAAGGCCGGGAGACCGCTGATCCGAGGCGCAGCGTCGTCGCACGCGTGGCGCCGGCCCGGCGGTCCGCGGGTCGGGCTGCGGGTCGATCGGAAATCACATCGAATTGCGTAGACGCTCAACCCAACTAGTCCGGCCGCGCCGAACCTCGCCAAATTCTTTGCGGGGAATGCCCAGTAGCCAAGAGCTGGCACCTCGACGGCAGTTCGGGTAGGCGACCGCGGTTCGCCACTTGCGCACCGAGTGGGAAGAAGAGCGAGTGGTTGCCGACTGGGCCCCGGTCCGGAATCGCGCGGCGTCGCTCGATTGGTCACGAAGCCAAGCGGAACAGCCCTTATTCTGGGCGCCATGACCATGAGCACGATCGGGAAATGCGCTGCGGGACGTTCCTTCCCTGCGTCCACC
>JAHFVB010000267.1 GCA_023264755.1 Mycobacterium sp.
CCCTTGGCGCCGACGATGGGCAGGTTGTCCGGGTACCGGTATTGGTCCTTGCCGAACAGCAGCGCCGCGTCGACGACGAGTGACTTGTTGTTGTCGCCGCCGGTGATCCCGGGATAGCCGGTGTCGAGCAGCGTCTTCGCGCCGAGCAACAAGCAGGTGTACTCGGGGTTGTACTTCGCCAACAGTGACGTCGTCGGCTGCAGGTCGTTGATGGCCCGAACGAAGTTGTCCTGGTTCGGCGCAAGCAGGTTCAGGCCGCTGTTGGCGAAGCCGGTGAGGTTGAGCAGCAGCGCGTCCAGTTGTTTCGATTGTCGATCCACGGTGGCGCTGGTGGTACTCGCCGCGTCGAGCGCACTGAGGATGTGCTGGGCCGCCGAACTGTAGGTGTCGGCGAATCCCTTCAGCGAACGCCAGTCGGCCCGGATGGTCTCGGCTCGCGGATTCAACTGCAGCAGAACCTCGTTGAGGCCGGTGGTGGCTTCGCCCATGCGTTCGCCCTGGCCCCGCACGCCTTGGGCGAGCGCGGACAGGATGGCGTTCAGCTTGGCCGGATCGACCTGGTTGAGCAGGCTCACCAGGTTCTCGAACACCGTGTTGACTTCGACGCTGACGTTGTCGGACTGCAGCACCGCGCCCGGAGCCAGCCGCTTCGGGCTGGGGTCGGATGGATACACCAGCTCTACGTACTTGGCCCCGAAGATCGTGGTGGCCTGGATGCGGGCCTGCACGTTGGCGGGGATGAACTTCATCTGGTCGGGAAAGAGGTTGAGCTTCAATTTGATTGGTTCGTTGCCGCCCGCAATGGTGCCCACCTCACCGACCTGGACACCGCGCATCTTGACCTTCGCGCCCACCTCCATGACGAGGCCGGCTCGATCGGACACCAGGGTCACCGGGACGAAGGACGTGAAGCTCTTGTTGAACGCGCCCATCGTCGCGTAGACGAAGGCCACGATCGCGACGATCAGCGCGAGCGCCGACCACAGTCGCGACGCACGGCTGTCTCCCCACTCTCTCGACGCCATGCTCAACCCGCCAGGTTGAAGTGGCCGGTCTGGCCATAGATGGCCAGCGAGACGAACAGCACCACCACCGAGGCGGTGATCATCGAGGTCCGAACGGCTCGACCGACGGCTTCACCGACTCCGGCCGGGCCGCCCGAGGCCGTATAGCCGTAATAGGTGTGCACCAGCATGATCACCACCGCCATCACGAGCGCAAGCACGAAGGACCACAACAGATCCGTCGTGGACAGGAAGGTGTAGAAGTAGTGGTCGTAGACGCCCGAGGACTGCCCGTAGTACGCCGTGGTGCCGAACCGGGCGGCGAAGAACGAGGCCATCACCGCCACGCAGTACACCGGGATGACGACCACTGCGCCCGCCGCGACCCGAGTCGACGCCAGGTAGGCCACCGAGCGGATGCCCATCACTTCCAACGCGTCGATCTCCTCGCTGATCCGCATCGCTCCGATTTGTGCGGTCGCACCGGCACCGATGGTGGCCGCCATGGCGATGCCGGCGGTGAGTGGCGCGATGAGTCGCACGTTGAAGAAGGCCGAGGCGAAGCCGATCAGGGCCTCGACACCTACTTGAGAGAACTGGTTGTAACCCTGGACCGCCACCAGCGCGCCGGTCGACAGCGTCAGGAACCCGACGATCGCCGTGGTGCCGCCGATCATCACCAGTGCGCCGGTGCCCAGACTCATCTGGGCGATCAGCCGAATCAGTTCGGAGGTGTACCGGGTGACGGCATCGCCGATCGAAAGGACCGTGCGGCCGTAGAACTGGGCCTGTGCGCCGATTCGTTCGATCCCGTCGACGACTCCCCGACCGGCTTTGGTCACGCGCGGACGCCTCGGCGCTACTCCGGATCCGGCACTCATGGCGTCACCTGGAAGCCGACGGCGGTGACGATCACGTTGATGACGAACAGGGCGACGAAGGAGAACACCACCGTCTCGTTGACCGCATTGCCGACCCCGGCAGGACCGCCACCCACCGACACGCCCATGTAGCAGGCAATCAGGCCGGCGGTCAGTCCGAACAGGGTCGCCTTGACCAGTGCGATCAAGACGTCGCTCAGCCCGGTGATCAGGGTCATTCCGGCGACGAACGCACCCGGGGTGACGTGCTGGAAGTACACCGAGAAGAAGAATCCGCCGGCCAGTCCGACCAGGATCACCAGCGAGGAGAGCAGCAGGGCGACGGTGGTCGCGGCGAGTACCCGCGGTACCACCAGCGTCTGAATCGGATTGATGCCCATCACGCGGAGTGCATCGAGCTCCTCACGGATCGTGCGGGCTCCCAGATCGGCGCACATCGACGTCGCGCCGGCGCCGGCCACCACCAGCACTGTCACGATCGGCCCCGTCTGATTCACCGTGCCCAGCGACGCGCCCGTGCCCGAGAAGTCGGCCGCCCCGAACTCGACCAGCAGCACGTTGAAGGTGAACACGGTCAACACGGTGAACGGGATCGACAACATCAAGGTGGGCACCAACGACACCCTCGCGACGAACCACGTCTGCAAGAGGTACTCGCGCCATGCGAAGGGGCGGCGGAACATGCAGACGAAGGTGTCCAACGCCAAGGCGAAGAATCCACCGAGCCCGCTGAACGGCTTCGCGAACACACCGGCCGACACCACTTAACGAACCGCCTCGGGGATCGATGACGCAGGCCGGCTCGGGAGGAGCTGCGGCCATTCCGCACGAGTCGAGCGGACGGTCGCCAGGGGACGGCCGGTCCCACTGCCGACGTCACGCTGGACTGGTGTCGAATTCCCATTGAATGCCATCAACCGACCTGTGTTCCTCTCCGGTCATGCATCACACGGCCGCCGATCTTGTGATCGGGCTCACTCGCCGATTCGAAAGTAAACTAAAAAATGTCAGAGAAGGCAAGTTTCGGCAACTTCCGCCGGTTGCCGACGGCCCAACGCCTCGACGCAGCCATAGCTGACGCCTCCGTAAGTTGAACCAAACTCACCAATTCGTCGCTATCGATGTCAATTGTCTTCTTGCAGAACGATTTCGATGACGGACACTGGGAAACGACCTGCCCGAGCCACCCGGCTCCGGGCAGCCAGTTCGGGCCGCGACGAATGGTTAGCCGGGCGAAGGATGACCCGTGAATCGCGTGCGGGCGGAGTCGGCCACGGGCGACGCGTCCGGCTGGTGACGATCGGCTGCGCCCTCGGCACCGCGCTCCCCCTCGGCGATGTCGGTGTCGTCGTGCGCCTCCGCGCCAATCGGAACGATCTGAGCGACCATGCGACCACGCCTCACGACGTCGAACGATTCTCCCGCAGCGACGCGGTCGAAGTAATACGCTGCGCTGTTACGAATTTGCCCGAGGCCGATCTTCTGTCTCATTCAGCCACCTGCCTACCGAGCCGCTTCCAGACCCGACGGTCGTGCATCGCCCAAGCAACTCTTCCAGCGCCCTGTCGCGTCAGCGCCGACTCGCGGCCGCCCCGGTGTCGCGGGGATCGCGCCGACAATCGCGTTGGCCGACCGGCCAGTCCCCCAATTCGGGACGATGAAAAATTTAACTGCCGATAAAAACACTGGTAGGGTAGCCCCGGTTTTACTCGGCGTCAAGGGTTTCGCGGCGCTCGACGGCCGCACCACCAGACGATTAGGAGTTGATCGATGTCCCCCACGTCAGCTGCGGCCACCCCACTCGACGGCATGCGGGTCGTCGAGCTCTCGAGCTTCGTCGCCGTCCCGCTGGCTGGTATGACGCTGGCGCAGCTCGGGTGTGAGGTCATCCGGGTCGATCCGGTCGGCGGTGGCGCCGACTACCGGCGGTGGCCCGTGGCCGACAGCGGGTCCAGCATCTACTGGGCCGGGTTGAACAAGGGCAAGCGGTCGCTCGCCGTCGACTTGCGCTCCCCCGAGGGCCAGTCGCTCGTCCAGCGGTTGATCACCGAGAGCGGGCCGCGCGGCGGCATCCTGATCACCAACGTGGTGGGACGCGATTGGCATTCATACGAGACGCTGGCGGCCATGCGCCCCGACTTGATTCACCTAGAAGTCTCCGGACGTGGAGCTGGCGGTACCGGAGTGGACTACACCGTCAACGCCGGAATCGGCTTTCCGCTGGTCACTGGGCATCCGTCGGCGCCGGGGCCCGTCAACCACGTGTTGCCGGCGTGGGACGTCAGTTGTGGCCTGTACGCCGCGCTGGCCATCACGGCTGCGCTACGTCACCGCGACGCCACGGGGCAGGGCAGCCGAATTCGGCTGCCCCTCGAAGACGTTGCGCTCGCCACCGCGAGCAACTTGGGGCTTTTGACCGAGCCCATGGTCAACGGCACGCAGCGGCAGCGGTTGGGCAATGCGATCTACGGTCAGTACGGGCAAGACTTCGTCAGCCGGGACGGCGTCTCGTTCATGATCGTCGCCCTCACCGGCCGGCACCTACGGGATCTGGCCAGGGTCACCGGAACCACCGAAGCCGTTACCGCGCTGGCCGACTCGCTGGGCGCCGATTTCGCCGACGAGGGCGATCGGTACCACCACCGCGACGCGTTGAGCGGGTTGTTCGCCCCTTGGTTCCAACAGCGCTGCGCCGACGAGATTTCGGCTGACCTGTCGTCGACCTCGGTGCTGTGGGAGCGCTACCGCACCTTCGCCGAGACCGCGAAAGACCCTCGAGTGACCGACAACCCGCTATTCACCAGCGTGCAGCAACCCCACGTCGGCGAGTACCTAGCCGCAGGTCTACCGATGTCCGTAGACGGGGTGCACGCCGCCGCAGTGGCCGCGCCGGCGCTGGGAGACGACACCGTCGACGTGCTAGTGGAGCGCCTGTCGCTGTCACCCGAGGAAGTTCTCCGACTTCGCGAATCCGGCGTCGTCGCAAGTTCTTAGCCGTCACCATCGGGGCGAAGGGCTTGGGACGGATGACCCACCTCCGATGCGCGCAACAACCCCTACGGCGGCGCCTCCGCGACGTCTGGGTTGACGCTGGGTAACATCTACGCATGGCACGGGCGAGGGACACCAGCAGCGCTGCCGCCTTGTCCGATGGCGATCGCGAGCCGGACTCGAAATCGGCACTGACTCGGCGGCGAATACTGGATGCGGCCGCCTACGTCCTCAGCATAAAGGGATATGGCGGACTGCGACTGACCGAGGTGGCGGCCCAGGCCGACATTCAGGCGCCCGCCATCTACTACTACTTTTCCTCCCGCGAAGACCTCATCGAAGAGGTGATGTGGTCGGGCATCGCCGACATGCGCGAGCACGTGACGGCAATCCTCGACGCACTGCCCGATGGGACGTCCCCGCTGGACAGACTCTTGGCCACGGTCGAGGCCCACCTGCGGCACGCGCTGGAGATCTCCGACTACACGACCGCCTCCATCCGCAACGCCGGTCAGGTACCGGACGCCATCCGCAAACGCCAGATTCGCGAAGAGGAGCGTTACGGCGAGATCTGGCGCGGGCTGATCAACGACCTCGCGCGGTCCGGGGGCCTGCGTTCCGATCTCGACCTGTACATCGCCCAGATGCTCGTTCTGGGGGCGCTCAACTGGACGGTCGAATGGTGGGACGCTCGCCGCGGTTCGGTCGACGCGGTCGTCGCGAACGCACAGTCGTTGGTTCGCCACGGTCTCTCCCCAGTTGCCGGCCGTCGCAAGAAGTAGTCCGGTAGCCCCAACCCACACCACGGAACTGCCGGTTCGGCTCGAACCGAACTCGGCGTCTGTGAACGCTTCGCACGGGCGCCCACGTTGATCGTTAGTTTAATTTGTGTTAAAAACACAGTGGGATCCGATCGCTGCGGGTACGCCCCGGCATCGTGGTTGACCCACCGCCGACCGTCGTCGGCCGACCGAAGAGCCGACACAACGCCAGAAGGGGCGACATGACAACAGCATTGGGCGTCGAAGAATCCATGCTGGTCGAGACCGTCCGCGAGTTCATCGACCGGGACGTCAAGCCGACGGTGCGCGAGGTCGAACACGCCAACGACTATCCAGAGGCGTGGATCGAACAGATGAAGCGCATCGGGATCTACGGGTTGGCCATTCCGGAGGAGTACGGCGGCACCCCGGTGTCGATGCCCTGCTACGTCGACGTCACTCAAGAACTGGCGCGCGGCTGGATGAGTCTGGCCGGTGCGATGGGTGGCCACACCGTCGTCGCCAAGCTCATCGGTCTGTTTGGCACCGAGGAGCAGAAACAGGCCTACCTACCGGCGATGGCCACTGGTGAGCTCCGCGCGACGATGGCACTCACCGAGCCCGGTGGCGGGTCTGATCTGCAGGCCATGACCACGGTCGCGCGCGCAGACGGCGCCGAGCTGGTGATCAACGGAGCCAAGACCTGGATCAGCAATGCGCGCCGATCGGGCCTCATCGCCCTGCTCTGCAAGACCGATCCGAACGCGAACCCCAAGCACAAGGGCATCTCGGTGCTCCTGGTGGAGCGCGAAACCGCGGGCCTGCTGGTGTCGCGGGACCTCCCCAAGCTCGGCTACAAGGGCGTGGAGAGTTGCGAGTTGGCGTTCGACGATTGTCGGGTGCCGGCCTCGTCGGTGCTCGGCGGCCAACCCGGTCGCGGCTTCGCTCAGATGATGAAAGGCCTTGAGACAGGCCGTATTCAGGTGGCCTCGAGGGCGCTTGGGGTGGCGACCGCGGCGTTGGAGGACGCCCTGGCGTACGCCCAGACGAGGGAGAGCTTCGGCCAACCCATTTGGAAGCACCAGGCCATCGGGCACTACCTGGCCGACATGGCCACCAAGCTCACGGCTGCGCGTCAGCTCACTTATCACGCAGCCGAGCGCTACGACAGCGGAGAACGCTGCGACATGGAAGCCGGCATGGCCAAGCTGTTTGCCTCCGAGGCGGCGATGGAGATCGCACTGAACGCGGTGCGCATCCACGGCGGCTACGGCTACTCCACCGAGTACGACGTCGAACGCTACTTCCGCGACGCTCCCCTGATGATCGTCGGTGAGGGCACCAACGAGATCCAGCGCAACGTCATCGCCAGCCAGCTGGTGGCGCGCGGCGGGATATGACGGTATGCGTCCGACTTACGTTGGAGCG
>JAHFVB010000268.1 GCA_023264755.1 Mycobacterium sp.
ATGGTGGTCGGAGTGGCACATGCCCGACGCTTCCATCTGGATCTTGACCTCGTCTTTGACGGGATCACCGATTTCGATCTCCTCGATCGACCACGGCTGGTTGAATTCCCAGATCAGAGCGCCTTTGGTCTTCATTTCTCCTGCTTTCGACGAGAGCCTCGAGCTCAAGACTAGAGCCTCTAGTTAGCCACATCACACTGCCCCCAAGCAACTGCTTGGTGGTGATTCACCAGATCGGCTGCGGGGCCTCTCCGAGCGGGTAATACCCGGGCAGTCGCTCGCCCGCCATGCTGCGTTCGATGCGCTTCTGCATGCCTTGGCTCAGGTCGCCCGACTCGATGAGCTTCATGAACATCTTCGAGACGTGACCGAAGTCGAAGAAGTCGCGCTGCCACTCGATCAGCAGCTCCCCGTCCGCTTCGGTGAGTCGGAACCAGCTACCGCCGATGCCGTAGATCTCGTCCTGGCTGCCGTCACTCTTGTCGACGATCTGCTTCCAGAATCCGACGATTTCGCCCTGGCCCTCGTCGATGAGCACCTTCTGGTACTCGTAACGCCAGTTCTCCAGGCCCTGCATCTCCAAACCCAGTGCGATGTCGCGGATTTCGTCCCGACCGAGACACATCACGTCTTCCTTGGGCCCGATGTTCCAGCCATAGGTGGCGTCGTTGGTGTAGAAGTCCGCCAACGGTTTCCA
Source organism: Mycobacterium sp. (assembly GCA_023264755.1). Classification (GTDB taxonomy): domain Bacteria; phylum Actinomycetota; class Actinomycetes; order Mycobacteriales; family Mycobacteriaceae; genus Mycobacterium. The sequence continues at coordinate 698 of JAHFVB010000268.1, forward strand.
GTCACCAGCCTGCTCGGCGTCTTGATTCGCCTTGAGCCAGCGGTCGACCCAATCTTGGAGTTGCTCGCGTGACGCCATTGTCAATTCTCTTTCTCTACGAGGGAAATTGCTCGGGTAGGACATAGGTCGATCGCCCGCTCGACGTCCTCCCGGAGCTCGTCGGGCGGTTCGTGATCGACGATCTCGACGATGCCGCGCTTGGGCACCTTGAAGACGTCGGGAGCCTCGAGCTCGCACATCGCGTGGCCCTGGCACAGGTCTTCGTCGAGCTCGACGCGGTAGCAACCCATCAGGCTCAGCCCTTCTCGGTTCCCTGGTCGTTGCGCTCCGAGCCGCCGGCGCCGCGCTTGCGGTAGCGGACCTTGGCCGGCCGGGCCAGCTGCACGACCATCTTGGAGTGGTCGTTCTGGTAGCTTTCGGGCGGCTGTGCCAGTTCGAATTCGTACTCGCGCAACAGCACCGAGAAGATCGCCTTGATCTGCATCTGGGCGAACGCCGCGCCGACGCAGCGGTGTTTGCCTGCGCCGAACGGAATCCACGTCCACCTGTTGATCAGGTCTTCCTGGCGAGGCTTCTCGTAGCGGTCTGGATCGAATTCATCCGGGTTGGGGAAGTCTTCGGGGATCCGGTTGGAGATCGCCGGGGAGGCGGCCACCATCTGGCCCTTGTGGATCGGGTAGCCCGCCACCTCGAACTCGTCCTGGGCCACCCGCATCAGGATGATCAGCGGTGGGTGCAGGCGCAACGTCTCCTTGAGCGCGTTGTCGATCTTCGGGATCTGGCGCAGCGCATGGAAACTCACCTCCTGACCGTCGGAGTACAGCTCGTCGAGCTCCTGCTGGACCTGGGCGTAGTAGTCCGGGTGGCGGAGCAGTTCGATCAGCGTCCAGCTCGACGTGCCCGAACTGGTGTGGTGGCCGGCGAACATCAACGAGATGAACATGCCGGTGATCTCGTTGGCCGAGAATCGCGGATTGCCCTCCTCGTCCTTGATCGAGACCAGCACGTCGAGCATGTCGCGGTCACGCTTGTCCGCAGGCGGGTTGGCGATCCGGCCGTTCATGACTTCCTGTACGAGCTCGACCAGCCCGGCACGAGCCTCGTCGCGAATGCGGAAGCTTTCGATCGGCAGGTACGGGTCGACGTAGCACAGTGGATCGGTGCCGCGCTCGAGCAGGTGGTAGTAGTTGGCGAACCGCGAGTCGAGTTGGTTGCGGAACTTCAACCCGATCAGGCAGGCGGTCGAGGTGTAGATGGTCAACTCGGCGAAGAACTCCAGCAGATCGATTTCCCCTGAGTCGCCCCAGTTCTCGATCATCCTGTGGACTTCGTTCTCGATGGTGGCTGCATGGCCCTTCATCTGCTCGCCGCGCAACGCAGAGTTGTGCAGCATCTCGGCCCGTCGCTCGGGATCGGCGTCGAATACCACGCCTTCGCCGAAGATCGGCGTCATGAACGGATAGGCCTCGGCCTGGTTGAGCTCGCTGTCGCTGGAGCGGAAGAAGAACTCGTTGGCTTCCGCGCCCGAGAGCATGACGACCTGCTTGTCGGCGAGCTGGAACCACCCGACGTCGCCGCATTCTTCCCGGATGCGCTTCATGAGCCCGATCGGGTCGGTGCGGAATTCTTCGAGGTGACCGTGTTCTTCTTCGCCGCCCGAGACGCGGGAAACGACTGCAGCGGTCATGATTTCAGGTTCTCCTCGTTCAGGGTCAGTTTCTGGCGCTCGGTGGGCGCGGTATTCAAGGGGGCTTCGGGCTGGAGCTCCATGTTGGCGATGAAGCCGCCCCTTGGGGTCTCGGCGACGAAGGTGATCGCGCGGGCCAGGTCTGAGGCGCGCAGGAAGTAGTCGTGGCGGGCCTGGCCCCACTTGGCCCAATCCTCCAGCGCGGGACCGATCAGTTCGGCGGGCAGACTCCAGCCCATCGAGGTCTTCGTCGGACCCGGATGCACGATCGACGCCCGGACGCCGGTGCCTTCGAGTTCCATCTGATAGTTGGTGACCATCGCGACGAGCGCTGCCTTGGCTGCCCCGTAGGCGCCCATGTGTGGCCGTTGCCTCAGCGCCACATCGGATCCCACGAAGATCAGGTCTCCCCGCCGGCGTTCGATCATGCCGGGCAGCACCGCGGTGGCCACCCGGTTGGCGCCGATCAGGTGGATCTGGATCTGGGATTCGAACTGCTCGGTGCTGATCGCATCGAGCTTTCCGAAGTAGGTGTCGCCGGCGCCGGCGACGAGCACCTCGATGTCGCCGAGCTCGGAGGTGGTCTGCTCGACGGCGGCCTTGACCGAGTCGGGGTCGGTCACGTCCAGATGCACGGCGATGGCCTCTCCGCCGTCCGCGCGGATCTTCTCGACGATCGCTTGGAGCTTCTCGACCCGGCGAGCGCCGAGGGCGACCGGAAAGCCCCGCGCCGCAAGCTCGATCGCGGTCGCTTCGCCGATTCCGGAGGATGCGCCTGCGACCAATGCGGGCCGGCGGTCGGGTAGGGGATCAAAACGGGGCATGGTGTCGGCCTTCAGCGAGATTGGATGGTGATGGGTAGGTGGGCGAATCCGCGGACGTTGCTGGAGTGGACGCGGACGGCGTTGGCCTCGTCCACCTGGTATCCGCGGATTCGCTTGAAGAGTTCGGCGAGTGCCACCCTGGCCTCCATGCGGGCCAGGTGGGCGCCGAGGCAGAAGTGGGCACCGCTACCGAAACTCTGTAGTTTGGAGCCGATTTCACGGCCGATGATGAAGTCGTCGGGGTTCTCGAACACGCGCTCGTCGCGGTGGGCCGAGCCGGGGAGCAGCAACAGTACGTCGCCGACCGGGACGGTGGTGTCGTACATCGTGAGCTCGCCGGTGACCAGGCGGGCCAAGATCTGGCTCGAGGTGTCGTAGCGCAGGGTCTCCTCGACCCACAGCGGAATGCGGCTCGGATCGTCGTACACCGGGGCGAGTTGGTCGGGGTTGCGGTAGCCCCAGAACGCGGCATTGGCAAGCAGTTTGGTGGTGGTCTCGTTACCCGCGATCACCATCAGGAACATGAAGCCGAGCACTTCGTCGTCGGTCAGTCGATCCCCGTCGATCTCCGCCTCGAGCAGCGCCGTCGTGAGGTCGTCGGAGGGCTTCTTGCGTCGCTCGGCGACCATGTCCTGGTAGTAGACGATCAAGTTGAGCGAGGCCTCGATCGCCTCGGCCGGTACGTCCCGGACGCCGTCCTCGCGGTGCATGACCCCGTCGGCCATGGCCCGGATGCGGTCCCTGTCTGCTTCGGGCACGCCCATGAGTTCGGAGATGACGTCCATGGGCAGCTTGCCTGCGAACTCGGCGACGTAGTCAACGGTGCCGTCCTCGACCCGCTCCATCATGGCGTCGAGATGCTTGACGGCGAGCTCGGTGACGCGGGGTTCTAGTTCGCGAATCCGGCGCGGGGTGAATCCCTTCGATACCAGGGTCCGCAACCGGAGATGGTCCGGGTCGTCCATTGCCAGGAAGGACATGGTCTTGCTGGCGTGCGGTCCACGTGAGATCGGGTCGAGCGAGACGCCCTCCCGATTCGACAGCGTCGTGCTGTTGCGGAAGCCGGCCAGTACGTCCCTATGCCGGGACAGTGCCCAGAAGCCCTGCGTCTCGTTGTGGTACAGCGGGGCTTCGTCGCGGAGCCGCTTGTAGTACGGGTAGGGATCTTCGTGGAAGTCGTAGTCGTACGGATCGAGCAGCGCATCGGTGGTCGGGACGCTCATTTGTCTTCTCCGAGGATGAGGCCGACCACGTAGCTCAGCCGGTCGGCGGTCTGGTGATAGGTGAATGCGCCGCTGCCCGCGTTGACGAGGGCCCCGAAGAACGTCATCTCCAACGCGGAGCCGACGCGCGGATCGGTGTTGGGTCCTAGGGCGGATTGGATGCGGCGATGAATCTCGGCGCCGATGCGGTCGCGCACCCGCCGGACCGCCGCGTCGGTACCCGACAACAAGGCGGTCGTGCAGGCCGCGGCGACTTCGGGTTCGTCCGCGACGGCGAGTGTCATGCTCCGCAGCGTCTGCTCCACGCGCTGGGTCATCGGCTGGTTCACGTCGGTGAAGTAGGGCACTTGCTTCAGCAGGTCGAAGTACACCTCGGCGATCAGGTGGTTCTTCGAGGAGAAGTAGGTGTAGGCCGTCGCCGGGGCGACCTGGGCGCGCGCTGCGACGGCGCGAACGGTCAGATCGGCGTAGGACGTCTCGCGCAACATCTCCCGGCCCGCCGCCAGCACCTTGCGGAAGGTCTCTTCCTGTCTGCGGTTGCGCGGGGGCTCCCCCGAGCTGACCGACGCCGGCTCTGTGATGGCTACCACTGGATCGCTGGACACATGTCCAAGTTATCCGACCAGACCGTCCTGCGGCAAGCCGATACGGCGAAATCGCAGTAAGGGGCACACTTTCAGTAGTGCGTGCTGGTGCGATTCCTCGCACCCTTGCAACTCGGCAGCGGCTGAGGATATGGTTCGAAGGATAGTTGTCGGACAGTTGTCCAGGCAGCTGAAGCAACATTCGGCATACGGGAGATGTGATGGCGCTGCTCGCTGATCGGGAGAGTCGACTGCTGATCGACGGAAAGTTGGTGGCAGGTGGCGGCGGCACGTTCGCGACCATCAACCCCGCCACCGAGGAGACGCTGGGCGTGGCCGCCGACGCCACCGCAGCGGACATGGACGCCGCGATCGCAGCTGCCCGCCGGGCTTTCGACGAGACGGATTGGTCGACCGACGTCGAGCTGCGGGTGCGCGGCATCCGTCAGTTGCAGCAGGCCATGCGCGATCACCTCGAGGAGCTCCGCGAGGTGACGATCTCCGAGGTGGGCGCCCCGGTGATGTTGACGTCGATGGCCCAACTCGAAGGACCCGTCGATGACCTCAGCTTCTGCGCCGACACCGCGGAGTCCTACCAGTGGACAACGGATTTCGGCATCGCGGCGCCGATGGGCATCAAGACCCACCGGACCATCGCGCGGGAGGCGATCGGCGTCGTCGGAGCCATCACGCCGTGGAACTTCCCCCATCAGATCAACCTCGCCAAGCTGGGGCCCGCGCTGGCCGCCGGCAACACCCTGGTGCTCAAGCCGGCGCCCGACACGCCCTGGTGCGCCGCGGTGCTCGGTGAGCTCATCCTCGAGTACACCGACATCCCGGCGGGCGTGGTCAACATCATCACCTCGAACGACCACGCCGTCGGCGCGCTGCTGTCGAAGGACCCGCGGGTCGACATGGTCTCGTTCACGGGGTCGACGAACACGGGCCGGGCGGTGATGTCCGACGGCGCAGCCACCCTCAAGAAGGTGTTCCTCGAACTCGGCGGCAAGTCGGCGTTCTTGGTGCTCGACGACGCCGACCTGGCCGGGGCCTGCTCGATGTCGGCCTTCACGGCCTCGATGCATGCGGGTCAGGGCTGTGCCATCACCACGCGGTTGGTGGTGCCGCGCGCCCGCTACGACGAGGCCGTCGCGGCGGCGGCCGGCACCATGGCCGGGTTGAAGCCCGGCGACCCGACGGACGCGGGCACGGTCTGCGGTCCGGTGATCTCGGCCCGGCAACGTGACCGCATCCAGGGCTACCTGGATTCCGCACTCGCCGAGGGTGGCACGTTCGCCTGCGGAGGGGGACGGCCCGCCGATCGCGACACGGGATTCTTCATCGAGCCGACGGTCATCGCCGGGCTCGACAACAGCGCGACGGTCGCCCGCGAGGAGATCTTCGGGCCCGTGCTCACCGTCATCGCACACGACGGCGACGACGATGCGGTGCGGATCGCCAACGACTCGCCGTACGGCTTGTCGGGCACGGTGTTCTCGGCCGACGAACAGCGGGCGGCGAACGTCGCGGCCCGGATGCGGGTCGGGACGGTCAACGTCAACGGCGGCGTCTGGTATTCGGCGGACATGCCATTCGGCGGTTACAAGCAGTCCGGCCTGGGCCGGGAGATGGGGCTTGCGGGCTTCGAGGAGTACCTCGAGACCAAGGCCATTGCCACGGCAGCGAATTAAGGAGACATGACAGTGGGACTTTATGGCGATCAGTTCAAGGACAAGGTGGCCATCGTCACCGGCGCGGGCGGTGGCATCGGCCAGGTGTATGCGGAGGCCCTGGCCCGGGAGGGGGCGGCCGTCGTCGTCGCCGACATCAACGTCGAGGGCGCCCAGAAGGTCGCCGACGGGATCAAGGGCGAGGGCGGCAACGCGCTAGCGGTACGGGTGGACGTCAGCGATCCCGACTCCGCCAAGGACATGGCCGCCCAGACGCTTTCGGAGTTCGGCGGCATCGACTACCTGGTCAACAACGCCGCGATCTTCGGCGGGATGAAGCTCGACTTCCTCATCACCGTCGACTGGGACT
>JAHFVB010000269.1 GCA_023264755.1 Mycobacterium sp.
CGTTGCCAAAGCACGTCGGCCGCCGGCAACCGGCCCTGCATATCCGAACTCGATTCATTTTCCGAATCATGTTCACATCCGAATGTCATTCAGGTACGGTATCGACCGTGACCCAGATAACACTGCAGACGGTGCCGCCAACCGCCCCCGCACCTGCGGCAGCGCTCGTCGGAGGTGCGCGGTGAGCCGCCAGCTCGTCGTCGCCGCCGTACAACCGGCGTTGACCTTGGAGTCCGTCGAAGGCAACCTCGCCCGCATCGAGGCCCTGATACGCGAGGCGGTCGCCACGCACAAGCCAGATGTCGTGACGGTTCCCGAAGCCTCGACCATGCCGAACGTGTACTCCACGCGACTGCGACACGCGGCACTACCGATCGACGGCACCGCGTCGCGGCTGTACCGAAATCTGGCCCTCGAATTGGGCGTCGTCGTCGGCGGCGGTTTCGTCGCCCGCCGCGGATCCCACGCGTACGGCACCTATGTGCTCGCCGAGCCGGACGGCAGTGTGCACCTGCACGACAAGGACATCCCCACCATGTGGGAGCACAACTACTACACCGGCGGCGATGACGACGGCGCGACCGAGCTGACGAGCATCGGATCGGTTCCGGTCGGTGTGGCGAACGGCTGGGAATGGGCCCGGATGGGCACCGCACGCCGCCTGCGTGGGCGTGTGCAACTGCTGTTGGGCGGGATGTGCTGGCCGTCCTACCCGCGCAATTGGCGCGGACCGCTGGGGCAGCTCGCCGAGCGTGAGCATGCACTACAACGCCAGCATGCACGGGAGCTGCCCCGCCAAGTCGCCCGACTCCTCGGCGCCCCGGTCGTGCACTCCTCACACGTCGGTCCGATCACCTTCCAAACCCCCTGCGCGCCAATGGTTCCGTGGCGTACCGAGCTGCTCGGTGAGACCCAGATCGTCGAACGCGACGGCACCATCCTCGCGCGGTTGACCGCCGAGGACGGCGAAGGGCACATCGCCGCAACCGTCACGCTGGACGACCCACAGGCCGTCGATCCGCTGGCGCCGACGTTCTGGATCCCGCCCTTGAGCGTGACGACCCGCGCCGCGTGGACGGCGATGAACACCCATGGCGCACTCAAGTACCGGGCCTTGCACGCATTGGGCCGCCACCCGTGGCAAACGCTGGCCGATGCGGACCTCCCCGACGAGATCAGGGCCGAGTGAAGGAATCCATGACCAGCACGTCGACGTCTTCGCAAGCGGATCGCGACGCCGCCGCCGACCTCGGCCGGGCACATCACGACACCCGGTTGAGCACGACAACCTCGATCGAACAAGCCATCGACCGAGTCAACTCAGGGTCGAAACCGTTGGCGAGCTACGTATTCTCACGATCACGGGCGCTGGCCGAGCGTGTCATCCGGGAGATTCCCGCCGGCGCAACGGTCGTCAACCACGCGATCATGCACTATCTGGTTCCACAACTGCCGTTCGGTGGTGTCGGCACCAGCGGTATGGGGTCCTATCACGGCTTCTGGGGATCCGAGGCGTTCAGCCACCGCAAGTCGGTTCTGCACCGTACGGCCCGGCCGGACCCCTCGATCATCTATCCGCCGTACACCGCCGAGAAGCGACGACTCCAGCGCAAGCTGCTGTGAGGCTGCGATGACCAGAACACCGGTCGTAGCCGCCGTCATGCTGCGAGCCGGCGCGCGGACGACGACCGAAGAGCTGCGCGACCACGTTCGCGAACGCCTCGCGGCCTACCAGCACCCCCGGCAGGTGTGGATCGTCGACGCGCTGCCCAAAGGACCGACCGGCAAGATCCTGCGCCGCGAGGTCATGCCACCACGAAAGGAACCCGCGTGACCGAGAAACTGGACACCGACTACCTCATCCTGGGCGCGGGCGCCGCGAGCATGGCGTTCGCCGACGTGATCCTCCAGGAGGACGCTTCGGCACGAATCGTCCTGGTGGACAAGCGTGCCGCCCCGGGGGGCCATTGGAATGATGCGTATTCCTTTGTCACACTGCACCAACCGGCGATCTTCTACGGCCTGAACTCCACCCCGCTGGGCTCCGATGCCACCGACCTCGTCTCCGCTCCCGAGATCGTGACCTACTTCCAGCAGGCGATGCGCCGGTTCCTGGCCACCGGACGCGTGCGCTTCCTGTCGATGTGCGAACACCTCGGCGACGGCCGGGTGGTCTCGATCGTCGATCCAGGAGTCGACTACGAGGTGGTGGCGCATCGGCGCGTCATCGACGGCACTTACATGGAATCCCGGATCCCGGCCCTGCATCCGCCGAGCTACGCCGTCGAAGACGGTGTCGAACTCATACCGCCCAACGGACTGACCAGGATTCGCCAGCCCTACGAGGAGTACGTCATCGTCGGTGCCGGTAAGACCGCCATCGACGTGGTGCTGTTCCTGATGGACAACGGGGTGTCGGCGCAACGCATCACCTGGATCACTCCGAACGATTCCTGGCTGTGGGAACGGTCGACGGTGCAGGCCGGCGTCGGGATGCGGACGGTGCGAACGATGGTCGACACCATCATCGACACACCCGATACCGACAGCGTGTTCCTCGACCTCGAGCGCAAAGGCATCGTCAGCCGGATCGACCCCACCCGGATGCCGACCAAGTGGCGATGTGCCACCGTCGATCGCGCCGAACTGGCCAAGCTCCGGCTGGTCGAGAAGGTCGTGCGGCTCGGTCGGGTGCAGAAGGTCCACACCCGGCGAATCGAACTCGACTCCGGCGTGGTGGAGATCTCCGCGCGCAGCCTCGTCGTCGACTGCACGGCCAACGGCTTGACGGGTCGACCACCGACGCCGATTTACGGTACCGACTCGGTGCGGCTGCAACCAATCTTCATGTGCCAGCAGACCTTCAGTGCCGCCGCACTGGCGCGCATCGAGTTGCTGCAGATGGACGACACCCGACGCAACCGCCTCGTCGCACCAGTGCCGCACCCGGAATCAAAAGACGACCTCGGCTTGGCCCTGCCGCTGAGCATTCGGAACATCCTGCGGGTCAACGCCGTGCTGCCGACGTGGTTGCGGGGTAGTCGTCTCTTCGTCGGCCACCACGAGACGCTGCGCACCTATCTGTCGGAGTCCACCAGGCTGGCGCTGAAGATGCGGCACCGAACCCCGGCCCTGCGTGCCGGTTACCGCGCCTAAGTCCGTATGGTCCGGGGCTGCCGCCGCAGCTACGGTTGAGCCGGCGACGACCCTGGTCAGAACTGCTGATCCACGGACGACGAAACCTCGCCCAACTCACCCGAAGGACCGAGGCTATCCGAGCTTCACGCCGGCGAGCAGGTCGGTCTCCCAGCCCCGCTCGTCACGGGCTCCGGCCGTGCCCGCTACGAGCACGTAGTGTTCGCAGTCCACGATCGGCAGCGCGAGCTCGTTCGACAGCGCACAGGCGCGACCACTCGATTCCACGCTGACCTGTGTGGCGTGCGCCCGCAGCGCGGCGACCTTCGCCTCGTGTTGTTCCGGCGCTTCGATGACGGCGTCGATCTGGTCGTCGGAGAAGGCGAACTCGAAGTCGTCGGGATCGGCCCAGCACCAGTTGGGCGGCAAGGCCAACTCCGTGAGCGCGCCGATGCCGTCGGCCAGCGCGGTGCGCGCCATGACGGTCCAGTAGAACTTCGGCACCGACCACGGAACGCCCGGATGCTCGGAAACGCCGGCGGCGGCGACGGCCGCGGTGGTGACCCGGTGCGTCTGAATGTGGTCCGGGTGGCCGTAGCCCCCGTTGGGGTCGTAGCTGACGACGACGTGCGGGCGCAGTTCGCGGATGATCGCGACGAGGGCGCCCACCGCCTCGTCGGGATCCGCGTCGACGAAGCGCCGGGGATGGCGTCCCGGCTCACCGGCCATGCCCGAGTCCCGCCAGCGGCCCGCGCCGCCGAGGTAGTTCGGTTCGCCGACGCCTAGTGCGTTCAGCGCCGCCGACAGTTCGAGGATGCGATAGCCCCCCAACTGGTCGGCGTCGGCGACGGCCAGCTGAGCCCACCGCTCGCCGATCACCTCCCCTTCCTCGCCGAGCGTGCAGGTGACGACGTGCACGCTCGCACCGCGCGAGGCGTAGTGCGCGATCGTGGCCCCGGTGGTGAGTGACTCGTCGTCGGGATGGGCGTGCACGAACAGCAGGCGTGGAATGTCCATTGGCTCAAGATAGATTCACCGGGTGGCCCGGCGCACCGTTGAGTATGCATGCGGCGTGGTGCTGGTCGGGTTGCTCGCCGGGGTCGCGGGCGCGGCCACGACGGTGTTGCTGCACTTCGTCGAGCACCTGACCTATCACTATTCGTTCGGCACGCTGCTCAGCGGGGTGGGCGGTAGCAGTCCGGTCCGGCGGGCGCTCGGTCCGATGATCGGTGGGGCGTTGGCCGGCTTCGGCTGGTGGCTGCTCCGGCGCCGCGGCGACGTTCCGTCACTCACCACGACGATCGAAGAATGCCGTCCGATCCCCCGGTGGCGGATGTCCTTCGATGCCGGACTCCAAGTCCTGCTGGTCGGGTCGGGCGCCTCCCTGGGACGCGAGGGCGCCCCCCGGCAGCTGGCGGCCGCCCTCGGTGACCTGGGCACGTCGCGGTGGGCGCTGACGCCCCGCGATCGACAAATCCTGCTGGCCTGTGCCGCGGGGGCTGGACTCGGCGCCGTCTACAGCGTGCCGCTGGGCGGTGCGCTGTTCGCCGCTCGGATAGTGCTGCGTTCGTGGCATCCGCGCGTGGTCGGAACGGCGCTCATCACCTCGAGCCTCGCGGTGGCAGTGTCGGCGCCGGTCACCCATCTGACCCATCCCATCGAATGGCCGAACGCCTCGCTGTCGTATTTCTTCCTCGCGTTGGCCGTCGTCGTCGCACCGCTGTCGGTGGCCGTCGGATTCGGGTTCGACAAGCTGATGAAGCTGGCCCGGCCGACCCCTCAGTTCTGCTCGTGGACGCTGATCCCGACGATCGCGGTCGCGGGGCTGGCCACCGGCATCGCGTCGATCTGGTGGCCGGAGCTACCGGGCAACGGTCGCAGCATCCTGACGGTCAGCGTCGATGCCGGCCTGACGTTGGGCGGTGCGGCGGTCATCCTCCTGCTCAAACCGTTGCTGACGGCATTGTTCCTGCGCGCGGGGGCGGTGGGCGGCATGATCACGCCCGCGCTCGCCACCGGCGCAGCGGCGGGTTCGGTGGCCACGCTGGCACTCAATCAGTTCGTCGGCACCGACATCGGCGTGGCCGCGGCCTCCTTGACGTGTGCCGCGGGCGTACTGGCGATCACGCAGCGCGCGCCGGCGTTCGCCGGGCTGTTCGTATGGGAGTTGGCGCGGCCGCCGTACTGGCTGTTGGTGGTCTTTCTGGTGGCCGCCTTCGCCGCCCACGGACTCCGCCTGCTCAGCGAGCGGCGCGCCGCCACCGCCTCCGCCGAATGAATGCGCACGAGCAGAACCCGTACTAGCGCCGTCAGTGCGGGAGCTTGGCCCAGATGCCTGCGTTGCCGACGATGCCGACGGGTACCGCTCCGGAGAGGTTGACGTTCTGCACGTTGGGACCCGCCGCCACGATCGTGGTGTCCTGCAGTATCGGCAGCACCGTCGACATGTTCCACAGCCTCGGCTCGACGGCGGTCAGCACCTCGGCGATGTCCTCGCTCCCGTCGAGCGCCGCGTCGATCTTCGGCTGGATGCTTCGGTCGCATACACCGGTGAGGTTGCTAGGCGCCTGAACGAGCTCGCCGGGTGCCGGGGCGGGGGCCGGGGTGGGTGCTGGGGTGGGTGCTGGGGTGGGGGCAGTCGACGTCGTGGCCAACGGTTTGGGGGCAGTCGACGTCGTGGCCAACGGTTTGGGGGCAGTCGACGTCGTGGCCTGCGGCTTGGGTGGCGCCGACGGCGAGGAGGTTCTGGTCGCGGGGGTTGCGGGGGTCCCGGTGGTTGAGGGCGCGGGCGTCGAGGTTGGGGTGGCCGACGGCGTGACCGTCCCGACGGCCATCGGTTCGAGTGCCGGGCAGCCGTAGCGCGAGGCCAGGGCGGTCGCCAGATCACCGCCGGCCTGGTGCCACCCCACGATGGCGTCGACCCGGTTCTGGTCCAGCGCATCGCCGTACAGCGCGGGCGGGTCGAGCGCCAACACCGACGCCGAGATGCCGACGTTGCGTAACTGATCCGCCGCGGTGTTGGCCACCGCGACCGCCGTCGGGTCGTTGGCGGCCACGCCGATCACCAGCGTCAGCGGCTGCCCGTCCTTGCTGATCCGCCCGCGCGTGGTCGGCGGCAGCGGCGTCGGCGCCCCCGGTGTCGGGGATGGCGGCATCTGTTCGATGACGTATCCGGCGTCGCTCAACAGCCCCAGCGCCGCCTCGCGGGTCATCGCGGGCGGGGCGGTCGGGACGTAGCCGGGATCCGATGGCGACCGCACCTGGGCCTGCGCCAGGGTCACCGTGTTGTCGCTGCCGGCCCCGACCGCGGCCAGCAGGTCGACGTCGAGCAGGCCCAGGATCGCCTTGCGCACTTCGGTATCCGCCAACGCCGGCTTCTGTGCGCGCAGGCTGAGCTGCATCACCCGCGGGGTGGCGATGCGCTCCGTGCGCATGTCCGGGATGGCGCCCAACTGCGCGAACGCAGCCTGTCCGCCATGCACCTGCGCCACCTGCGTGTCCCCGTTGCGCATCGAATCAGCCAGGGCGGCAGGCGATCCGGCGCGCCGGAAGAGAATCTCGTCGGGCTGCGCGGGGACGGCCCAGTAACGGTCGTTGCGCGCCAACAGGATCTCGTCGCGCTGGGGGTCGATGTTCTCGACGCGGAACTGGCCTCCGGTGACCGGCAGGCTGCGCACCAGGCCGGCGGAGAAGCCGCCCGGCACGTCCTTGACGATGTGGGCCGGAAGCAGGTCGTTGAAGAGCTCACGCCAGGCGGGGTACGGCTGCGAGAACGTCACGACCGCCGTCTTGCCGCCTTCTACCGACTGGACGCCGGTGATCAGGTCGTAGCCGGCCGGGTCGACCACTCCCGGCTCGCCGACCATCTGTCGCCACAGGTACCAGTAGTCATCCGCGCCGATCGGGGCGTTGTCGGTC
>JAHFVB010000270.1 GCA_023264755.1 Mycobacterium sp.
CGAGCGTTCCCGGGTGGCCGCCGGAACCGAGGCGCGCCGGCGCAACCTGATGCGCAAGGAACTGGCGTGGCTGCGCCGCGGCCCGCCCGCCAGGACGTCCAAGCCGAAGTTCCGGATTCAGGCCGCCAACGAGCTGATCGCCAACGAGCCGGAGCCACGGGATTCGCTCGCGCTGCAGCGGTTTGCGACGGCGCGGCTGGGCAAGGACGTCTTCGACCTCCATCGAGTGCGGCTCGAGGCCGGCCCCAAGGTGATCCTCGATTCACTGGACTGGTCGATCGGCCCCGGGGTCCGGATCGGGCTCGTCGGGGTGAACGGCTCGGGCAAGACGTCGGTGCTCAAGCTGCTGGCCGGCGAACTCGCGCCGACCGCGGGCACCATCAAGCGCGGGAAGACGCTCAAGATCGGCTACCTCAGTCAGGCGCTGGTCGAACTGGATCCCAATGATCGCGTGCTGGACGCCGTCGAGAGTGCGCGTCGGATCACCGAACTCGCGGGCGGACGCGAGGTCAGCACGTCGACGCTGTTGGAGGACTTCGGGTTCACCGGCGACAAGTTGACGACCCGCTTGGCCGACCTCTCCGGCGGTGAGCGCAGGCGCTTTCAGTTCCTACGCCTGCTGCTCGAGGAGCCGAACGTGCTACTGCTCGACGAGCCGACCAACGACCTCGACATCGACACGCTGAACGTCATCGAGGACTACCTGGACGGCTGGCCCGGCACGCTGATCGTCGTCACCCACGACCGCTACTTCCTCGAGCGGGTCGCCGACGCCACCTACGCCCTACCGGGCGACGGCCGCTGCGTGATGCTGCCAGGCGGGATCGAACAGTATCTCTCCGAGCGCGTGGCGACGGCCGCCGCATCGGCCGCCCCGACCCGCGAACGCGGCGAGACCGCCTCCGCGCGGGGACGCCGAACGGGAAAGGAGTTGACGCGCATCGAGAATCAACTCGAGAAGCTCGATCAGCGGATCACGACGCTGCACGCCTCGATGGCCGATGCGGCCACCGATCACGTGCGGATCGGTGAGCTCAACGACGAGCTACGCGAGCTCCATGCGCGCCAACAGGCCCTCGAAGAGGAGTGGCTGACGCTCGCCGACGACTAACGGGCGGGGCGCAGCTTGCTCCCCAACCGGTCGGCGGTGTCCCGCACGACCCCGAGCTGCTTGGCCACCTGAACCGGCGCCGTGCCGCCACGCGCGTCACGTGAGTTCACCGAACCCGCCACCGTCAGCACCTCGCGCACCTCGGCGGTGAGCGACGGATGAATGCCGGCGAGTTCGTCGTCGGTCAACTCCTCGAGACCGACGCCACGCGCCTCGGCGGCCTTGACCGCGGCTCCGGCGGCCTCGTGAGCCACCCGGAACGGAATCCCCTGCCGCACCAACCATTCCGCAACGTCGGTGGCCAGCGTGTAACCAAGCGGAGCCAGCTCGGCCATGCGCTCGGTGTCGAACACCAGCGTGGCGACCAGGCCGGCCATGGCGGGCAGCACCAGCTGCAACTGGCCCACCGAGTCGAAGACCGGCTCCTTGTCCTCCTGGAGGTCTCGGTTGTAGGCCAACGGCTGCGCCTTGAGTGTGGCCAGCAGCCCGGTCAGGTTTCCGATCAGGCGGCCCGACTTGCCACGAGCCAGCTCGGCGATGTCTGGATTCTTCTTCTGCGGCATGATCGAGCTGCCGGTCGACCATGAGTCGTGAAGCTTCACGTACCCGAATTCGGTGGTACTCCAGAGGATTACGTCCTCAGCCAGCCGGGACAGATCCACGGCGATCATCGCCAGCACGAAGGCTGCCTCGGCGGCGAAGTCGCGGGCCGCCGTCGCGTCGATCGAGTTGTCCGCGGCCGCGGTGAACCCGAGCTCCGCGGCGATCGCGTCCGGGTCGAGCCCGAGCGACGAACCGGCCAGCGCACCAGCGCCATACGGCGACACCGCGGCCCGCTTGTCGAAGTCGACGATTCGCTCGACGTCGCGCAGCAACGGGTGCGCATGCGCCAGCAGGTGATGAGCCAACAGCACCGGCTGGGCCGACTGCAGGTGCGTCTTGCCCGGCATGATCGCCGTCGGGTGAGCCGCAGCTTGGGTAGCCAGCGCGGCCACCACCTCGAGGACGGCGTTGCCGACCGCCCGCATCGCGTCCCGCAACCACATCCGAAACAGGGTGGCCACCTGGTCGTTTCGCGACCGGCCGGCCCGCAACCGTCCACCGAGCTCGGCACCCACCCGGTCGATCAGCCCACGTTCCAGCGCGCCGTGGACGTCCTCGTCGGTGGGCAACGGACCGAAGCTGCCATCGGCGACGTCGGCACCGAGGCTGTCGAGACCGGCCAGCAGCCCGTCGCGCTGCGGCTCGGTCAGCAGGCCCGCACCGAACAACACGCGCACGTGCGCCTTGGACGCCGTGACGTCGTACGGAGCCAGCACCCAGTCGAAGTGAGTCGACTTGCTCAGCGCGGCAAGCGCATCCGAGGGACCGCCGGAGAACCGACCACCCCACAGCGAGCCCTCGTTGGTACTCACTGGCCAGCCAGGTCCCGGCGGGCGGCGATCTTGCTGCTCAACCCGTGAACGTGGACGAAGCCCTTGGCACTCGACTGGTCGAAGGTGTCGCCCTCGTCGTAGGTGGCCAGGTTGAAGTCGTACAGCGACTCGCCGCTGCGCCGGCCGTTCACGGCGATGTGCCCGCCGTGCAACACCAACCGGATCTCGCCGGTGACGTGCTCCTGGGTGTGGTCGACGAACGCCTCGAGCGCCCGCTTGAGCGGCGAGTACCACAGGCCGTCGTACACCAGCTCGCCCCACTTCTGGTCGGTGTTGCGCTTGAACCGGCCCAGTTCGCGCTCCAGCGTCACGTGCTCGAGTTCGGTGTGAGCGGTGATCAGCACCATGGCGCCGGGCGCCTCGTAGATCTCGCGGCTCTTGATGCCGACGAGCCGGTCCTCGACGACGTCGAGCCGACCGACACCCTGAGCGCCCGCCCGTCGGTTGAGCTCGACGATGGCCTCCAGCACCGTGACGGGCCGTCCGTCGATGGAGACCGGCACCCCCTTCTCGAAGCCGACGATCACCTCGTCGGGGCTGCTCCAGTTGACCGTGGGGTCCTCGGTGTAGTCGTAGACGTCCTTGGTCGGCGCATTCCAGAGGTGCTCGAGGAAGCCGGTTTCCACCGCGCGGCCCCACACGTTCTGATCGATCGAGAACGGCGACCGCTTGGTCACGTTGATGGGGATGGCGTTCTCCTCGGCGAACGCGATGGCCTTCTCCCGGGTCCAGGCGTAGTCGCGCACCGGCGCCAGCACCTCGAGCTGCGGTGCCAGCGAGGCGAATCCGACCTCGAAGCGCACCTGGTCGTTGCCCTTGCCGGTGCAACCGTGGGCCACGATGGCGCCGCCGTACTCCTTGGCCGCCTCGACCAGGTGCTTGACGATCAGCGGACGGCTGATCGCGGAGACCAGCGGGTAGCGGTCCATGTACAGGGCGTTGCTCTTGATGGTCGGCAGGCAGTACTCGTTGGCGAACTCGTCGCGCGCGTCGACGACGACCGCCTCGACGGCTCCACAGTCGAGCGCCCGTTGCCGGACGACCTCCATGTCCTCGCCGCCCTGCCCGAGGTCGATGGCCACCGCCACGACCTCACGCCCGGTCTCCTTACCGATCCAGCTGATCGCGACCGAGGTGTCCAGACCGCCGGAGTACGCCAGGATGACGCGTTCGGACATGAAGTGATCTCCTTGTTTCCAGTACTGCTTTGGGGGCTATTTCAGGTGTTCGAGCGCTTCGGCCAGCTCGGCGCCGGTCATCGGCTCGCGGGCCATCACGAAGATGGTGTCATCACCGGCAATCGTGCCGACGACGTAGGGCAGCGCAGCCCGGTCGATCGCGCTGGCCAGGTAGTGCGCCGCACCGGGCGGCGTGCGCAGCACGGCCAGATTGCCGCTGGCGTCGCTGGACACCAACAGTTCGCCCAGCAGGCGGGACATCCGTTCGGTGCCACCAGTCACCCCGCGGACGGGACTGCCGTCCTCGGGGACCACGTAGACGCCGACGCCGCCGTCGGCGCCGCGCAGCTTGACCGCGCCGAGCTCCTCGAGGTCGCGCGACAACGTCGCCTGGGTGACCTCGATGCCCTCCTCGGCCAGCATCGCGGCCAGTTCGCTCTGGCTGCGCACCGAATTCGACGACAGGAGCGTCACGATGCGGGCCTGCCGTCCGGCCCGAGTCGCGGTAGTCATGCGCGATCCCGCTCCGTCACTTCAGGCCGAGCCATTCTGCGCGAGCAGCCACACCAGCAGCGCCTTCTGCGCGTGCAGCCGATTCTCGGCCTCGTCCCACACGGCGCTCTGTGGCCCGTCGATGACGTCGTCGGTGATCTCGTGCCCGCGGTGCGCCGGGAGGCAGTGCAGCACGACCGCCTCGGGATCGGCGCGGCCGAGCAGCGCGGCGTTCAGCTGGAACGGCCGAAACGGCCGCACCCGATCGAGCCCGTCGTTCTCCTGGCCCATCGAGGTCCAGGTGTCGGTGACCAACACGTCGACGCCGTCGGCGGCCGCATTGGCATCGGAGGTCACCGTCACCGTGGCACCGGTTTCGCCGGCCCGCTGCCGAGCTGCGGCCACGAACATCGGATGCGGCTCGAAACCCACTGGTGCAGCGATGGTTACGTCGATGCCCGCCGTCACTCCGCCCAGCATCAGCGAATGCGCCATGTTGTTGGCGCCGTCCCCGAAGTACGTCATCCGCAGCCCGGCCAGTTTGCCCTTGCGCTCGGCCAGCGTCTGTAGGTCGGCCAGCACCTGGCACGGGTGGAACTCATCGGACAGCGCGTTGACGATCGGCACCGTCGACCCCGATGCCATGGCGCTGAGCCGTTCCTGTGCGAACGTCCGCCACACGATCGCATCGACGTATCGCGAAAGCACCTGCCCGGTGTCTTCGAGGGTCTCCTCCCGGCCCAGTTGGGTGCTGCGGCCGTCGACGACGATCGCATGGCCGCCGAGCTGGGCGATGCCCATCTCGAAGGAGAACCTGGTGCGGGTCGAGTTCTTCTCGAAGATGACGGCGACGCCCCGCGGACCCTCCAGTGGGCGCCTGCTGAACGGGGCCGCCTTGAGCTCGGCGGCCAGCGCCAGCACCTCGCCTTGTTCGGCGGGCGTCAGGTCGTCGTCGCGCAGAAAGTGCCGAAGCGTCACGAGGTCTCCTGTGCGGCGGTGTCGAGGATGGCGGGCAGTGCGGTGACGAAGGCGTCCAGCTGTGCTTCGGTCACCACTAGCGGTGGGGCGAGCCGGACCACGTCGGCGGCGGCCGCGTTCACCAGGAAGCCGGCCTCGCGGGCGGCGAGTTCGACGGCCTTGCCCAGCGGCGCGGTCAGCACCACGCCGCGGAGCAGACCCTGGCCGCGGACGTGGTCGACGAGCGGATGTCCGAGCGCCTCGATGCCGTGGCTCAACGACTTTCCGAGCACGTCGGCGCGTGTGATCAGGTCTTCGTCGGCCAGCACCCCGAGCACCGCGAGCGCGGCCGCCGTGCACACCGGATTGCCGCCGAACGTGCTGCCGTGCAACCCGGGAGTCAGCAGTGCGGCGGCGGGTCCGATGGCCAGGCACGCTCCGATCGGCAGCCCGCCACCCAACCCCTTGGCCAGCGTGACGAGATCGGGGGTGATCCCGTCGCGTTGGTGGGCGAAGAACGTGCCGGTGCGTCCGACGCCGGTCTGCACCTCGTCGAGCACCAGGAGGGCGCCGTGCGCGCTGGTGATGTCCCTGGCCGCCACCAGGTAGTCCGGCGGCGGGGTGACGACGCCGCCCTCCCCCATGATCGGTTCGAGGAAGACCGCCGCGGTGTCGTCGGTAACGGCGGCCGCGAGTGCCTCGGCGTCGCCGTAGGGGACGTGCGTGACGTAGCCGGGCAGCGGTTCGAACGGGGCCTGCTTCGCCGGCTGACCGGTCAGCGCAAGCGAACCCATCGTGCGCCCGTGGAAGGCGCCTTCGGCGGCCACCAGCTTGGTCCGTCCGGTGAGCCGACTGATCTTGAAGGCGACCTCGTTGGCCTCGGTGCCCGAGTTGCAGAAGAACACCCGCGCGGGCACGTCCACCCCAAGCTGAGCGACCAGGGCCTCGGCGAGTGCGATGCCGGGCTCGGTGGCATAGAGGTTGGACGTGTGGCCCAGCGTGTTCAACTGCCGGGTCACGGCTTCGATGACGGCGGGATGGCGGTGGCCCAGCACGTTGACGGCGATGCCGCCGAGCAGGTCGACGTACGACTTGCCGTCCGCGTCGGTGACCACGGCCCCGTCGCCGCTGACCAGCGCCACCGGCGGGGTGCCGTAGTTGTCCATCATCACGGCCTGCCAGCGCTGCTGAAGCGTCTGTGCGTTGGAGGTCATCCCATCACCACCTTCGTTCCGGCTCCTTGGTCGGTGAGCAGCTCCAGCAGGACGCAGTGCTCGACGCGGCCGTCGATTACGTGAGCGCTGGGCACGCCGCCCGCGACGGCGCGCAGGCACGCCTCGATCTTCGGCACCATGCCCGATTCGAGCGTGGGCATCAGCCCCGTCAACGTCGTGGCGTCGATCTCGGTGACCAGCGAATCGCGGTCGGGCCAGCGGGTGTACAGCCCTTCGACGTCGGTGAGCATCAACAGCTTCTCCGCGCCGAGGGCTTCGGCCAGGGCGGCGGCCGCGGTGTCGGCGTTGATGTTGTACACGACGCCCGCACTGTCGGGGGCGATGGTCGAGATCACCGGAATGCGGCCGGTGGCAATCAAATCCAGCACCGCGGCGGTGTTCACGCGTTCGACGTCGCCGACCAGGCCGATGTCGGTGGCCACGCCGTCGACGTTGACACTGCGCCGCACGGCGGTGAACAGCTGGGCGTCCTCCCCGGTGAGCCCGACCGCGTAGGGCCCGTGGGCGTTGATGAGGCCGACCAACTCGCGACCCACCTGGCCGAAGAGCACCATGCGGGCGACGTCGAGCACCTCGGGCGTGGTGACGCGGTAGCCGCCCTTGAATTCCCCTGCGATTCCGAGTCGTTTGAGCATT
>JAHFVB010000618.1 GCA_023264755.1 Mycobacterium sp.
GTGCTGGGGGCAGCCTTCGACAACAACCTTCGGGCGCTCAGCGTGCCGACGCTGCGCACGCTGGCCGACGACCTCGGCGCCACCGTCTCCCTGCTCGTCGCCGAGGGTGACCAGCAGGTGGCCGTCGCGGTGATCGTGCCGACGCTCGTCTTCTACCAACTGTCCTTCCACGAAGGCAGTCGCCACCCACTGGATCGCGGCTCAGCCGGCCTCGCGCTACTGGCCAGCATGCCGCCGCGGCCCGGCGAGCGGGAGCTGGTTCAGCTCACCCGCGATCAGGGTTGGGTCATCACCCACGGGGAGATCGAACCGGATACCTACGGCCTGGCCGTAGCGGTGCGCCGCAAGCGACCATCGCCACCCACGTGCATCAACGTGATTTCACACCGCAAGGACGTACTGCTCGACGGACGCGACGCAGTCATCGAGGCGGCCGGCAGGCTCTCCGAGCTGCTCGGATAGGGAAGGGAATTGGCTAGGTGTCAGATTCGGTAGATACGTGGGACTCCGAAGTCGACGTCGTCGTGCTCGGGAGCGGGGCGGCGGGCCTGACCGCAGCGCTCACGGCCGCTGTCGGAGGCGCCTCCGTCGCCGTCTACGAGAAGGCTGCGACCGTCGGCGGGACCACCGCGGTGTCCGGAGGCATCGTGTGGATTCCGGCTCACCACCGCTCCCCCGACGGCGAGCTCACCGTCGCCGACGCGATGCGGTATCTGGCCGCACAGTCGCTGGGCGCGATGGACACGGCGCTCGTCGAGACGTTCGTCCGCACCGGCGCCGAGCTGCTCGACTTCGTCGAGGCCAACAGCGAGCTGCAGTTCGAGATCGCGGCCGGCTTCCCGGATTACAAACCGGAACTCCCGGGCGGACGGCCCACCGGCGGGCGGTCACACAACGCCAAACCGTTCGACCTGGCCCGCATCGGCGAGTGGGGCCGCAAGATCACGTCGTTCCCGGTCGACTTCAGCAACGTCGGCATCGACGCCGAGACCCGTGCCCGCATCCACGCTTCCGTCGAGGACCTGGACGGCGACTATTGCGTCGCAGGCACGGCCCTGATCGCCGGACTGCTCAAGGGGCTGCTCGACCGTGGGGTCACCCCCGTCACCGAAGCGCAAGCCCGGGAGCTCGTCGCGGCCGACGGTCGCATCGTCGGCGTCCGAATCAGCCACGCCGGCAAGGACGTTCGGGTCCACGCCCGCCGGGGTGTGGTGCTGGCCACCGGAGGCTTCGAATGGGATCCCACCCTCGTCGAGGCATACCTGCGCGGACCCATGCACGGTCCGGTCTCGCCGCCCAACAACACCGGCGACGGACTTCGGATGGCGATGGCCCACGGCGCCGACCTGGCCAACATGGGCGAGGCGTGGTGGGTCCCGATAGTCCAGCTACCTGGTGACACCATCGACGGACACCAGCGCAGCCGTAGCGTGCGCCTCGAACGCACTAGGCCGCGCAGCATCATCGTCAACCGGGCAGGCAAGCGATTCCTCAACGAGGCCGGCGAATACAACTCCATGGCAGGCCCGTTCCACCACCTCGACCCGCGCTTCGGCTACGTCAACGACCCGGCGTGGATCGTCTTCGACTCGCTGCATCTGAAGAAGTACGGATTCCTCGGAGTCGAACCCGACGGCATCGCCCCCGACTGGTACTGCAAGTCGGCCGACCTGGACCAACTCGGCGAGCAGACGGGCATCGACGTGGCAGGCCTGACCCGCACGCTGGAGGCGTGGAATCGCAACGTCGAGCACGAGGTCGACCCCGACTTCGGCCGCGGCTCAAGCGCTTACGACGGCTACTGGGGCGACACCTCCGCCCCGACCCCGGCGCTGCAGACGCTCGGACCCATCGACACCGCGCCGTTCTACGCGGTTCCGGTCACCGTCGGGGCGATGGGCACCAAGGGCGGACCGCGGACCGACGCCGACGCCCGCGTGCTACACGTCGACGGCCATCCGATCCCAGGGCTCTACGCGGCGGGCAACGCAATGGCCGGGGTCACCGGCAAGGCCTACGGCGGGGCGGGCGGAACCCTGGGCCCGGCGATGGTGTTCGGCTATCGGGCGGGGCGTGCGCTGACCACCGGCTAGCGCTTGGGGCGTGTGCTGACCACCGGCTAGCGCGTTGACACTGCGGTGACGGCGACCCGCTCTCGCACTTCGTGTGCGTGAGTGCAGTCTCAACGGAGGGGCGGCTAGTCGTCCGCGCGGACCTTGTCCTTGACTGCCGGCACCACCGGCGGCGCCTCGCGCCAATTAGGCAGCCCGTCAGTCTCGTTGGCCACCGGGAAGCCCCCACCGTGCACCCACGCCCAGTGGCTGTGGTTGAGCTGATGCATGGTGAAGCACGCGTTGAGCGAATTGTAGAAGCCCTGGTTGTCCTGGGTCTGGTTGACCGATTCCTTGATCAGCAGCGCCG
>JAHFVB010000271.1 GCA_023264755.1 Mycobacterium sp.
TCACGGGTGGTTGGCCCCGACGGTAGTC
The DNA here is from genome assembly GCA_023264755.1 of Mycobacterium sp. Classification (GTDB taxonomy): domain Bacteria; phylum Actinomycetota; class Actinomycetes; order Mycobacteriales; family Mycobacteriaceae; genus Mycobacterium. The sequence goes on from JAHFVB010000271.1 coordinate 29, forward strand.
CGTGTTCACCCACCTGTGCCACATATTCCGCAGACCTGATTCGAGTTCTTCACCTTGCTTTGATGTCGCGGTAACTCCCATCCGCTCGAACCGCCGGCCTCATGCGTGCGCCACCGCCAGCACCGCGGCGACGCGGGCGCCCGCAGTTTGCAGGACCCGGACCGATTCGCAGGCCGTCGCGCCCGTTGTCACGACGTCGTCGACGAGCACCACCTCACCGCGCACCCCGCCACACATCCGCACTCGGCCCGCGATGTTGGCCTCCCGCGCCCCGGCGGAGAGCCCGACCGAATCGCGGGTGAACGCCCGCAGCCGCAGCGCCTGGACGACTTCGGCACCTGGCGGCGCGGCGGTCCGCGCCATGCGCGTCACCGGGTCGCCGCCCCGTCGGCGGGCAGCCGAACGTCGGGTGGGCCCCGGCACGAGCGTCACCGGCAGCTCGACTACTCCCCAGGCGACGAGCTGCCGCAGCCCGGCGCCCAGGGCCGCCCCCAGCGGTCGGGCCAGCTCGCTGCGGCCGTGTTCCTTCACCGCGATGATCGTCGCGCGCCGCACCCCGGCATGCCGGCCGAGCGAGAACACCGGGACGCCGGGATCGAGCCTCGGTGTGATCAGCATCGGCTGATCGGGCCGCACGGTCAGCGCCATGGCGCACGCCGGGCACCACCTGGTCGAAGGGGCTCCGCACCCGCCGCATTCGACGGGTAGGACGAGGTCGAGCGCCATGGCGCCAGTGTGGTGCCGAGGTACGACACCGAATTGACGCCGAATCGCTTACGGTGACTTGGTCACTGCTCGGATCTCATCGTGGAGGCTGCCGTGGTGCAGAACGGAAGTGCCCGCTCAGCGCTCGTGATCGGCGGCGCCTCGGGCATCGGTTGGGCCACGGCCCGCGCGCTTGCCGCCGACGGCAGCAGGGTGACGATCGCCGACCTCGACGCCGATGGCGCAGCGGCCCGGGCCGGGGAACTCGGGCCCGAGCATGCCGGTGCTGCGGTGAACGTCACCGACGAGGACTCGGTGGCAGCCCTTTTCGAGCAGACCGGAACCGTGGACGTCGTCGTGACGACGGCGGGTTTCAGCAACATGTCCTACATCGTCGACATGCCGGTCGATCAGTTCCGTTCGGTCGTCGACGTCTGCCTCACCGGATCGCTCATCGTGGCCAAGTACGCCGGTCGTCATCTGCGCGACAACGGTGCGCTGGTGTGGATTTCGTCGCTCAACGGTCGGCAACCCGCAGCCGGGATGAGCGCCTACTGCGCAGCCAAGGCCGGACTGTCGATGCTGACCCAGGTGGCGGCCATGGAGTTCGCCCCGCGCGGCATCCGCGTCAACGCCGTGGCACCGGGCTTCGTCCACACGCCGCTGACCGAGAACGCGGCGTTGATTCCCGGCACCGTGGAGGAGTACGCGGAGAACACCGTGTTGGGTCGCCTGGGCACCCCCGAGGACATTGCGGAAGCCGTGTTGTTCATGACGAAGGCTGAGTGGTTGACCGGCGAGGTAATGGATCTCAACGGCGGTGCGCACATGAAGCGCTACCCCGACCTGATGGGCCGGATACAGAAGCTGATGGGCACGGCTTGACGGCAGGCGTCCGTCGTCGAATACCGGAACGCACACGGATTCACGACCTCAGGCCCACCACAGACAGGACCACGCAATGGACTGCCCCGAATGCTCGACACCGCAATCCGAGGGCGCGCGCTTCTGTGAAAGATGCGGCACCCCAATGTATGCCGCACTCCACCGGAGCAATCACTTCGTCGCCGATCCCGATGAACCGGTAGTTGCCCTGGCGTTGATGAGCACGCTGATGCCGCATCTGAGCGGGCGGCGCCACCAGCTCTACCGCAACGTGCTCAATCTGATGCTGCTGACTGCGCTGCTGGCCGCCGCATTCGGCTCGTTGGCGCTGGCGCTGGTGCTGGCCGCCATCGCCCTGCCGATCGTGATGCTCGTCTACGTCCACGATCACGACGTGTGGGGTGGCGAACCGGTCACGCTCGTCGGAGTCGGAGTCGTGTTGTCGCTCATCCTCGGGATCGGCGTCGGACTACTGCAGACGACGGCGAACTCCTCCGGGTTGCTGGCGGCGACCACCGGCCAAGTGCCGAGCCTCGACACCATCGGCTTGGTCGGCCTCGCTGTTCCGGTGGTCACCTACGTGGCACTGCTCGTCGGCCCGCTGATCATGACCGCGCGTCCACAGTTCCGCCATCCCGTCGACGAAGTGGTCGTCTCGACGCTGGCTGGCGCGGCACTGTCGCTGGGCCTGTCCGTCGTCGTGCAGCAGGGGGCGTTCACCCACGTCATGGCCACTTCCGGAAACCCCGCCCAGGTTGCCTTCATCGCCCTGACGTTGGGCTTCCTTCAGCCCATCGTGTTCGCCACGGCGACCGCGATCGCGGTGATCCGGCTGCGCGAGCCCGATCTGAACAAAGCGGTGGGGATCGTGATCGGGCTCGCCCTGGTCGTGGTCTATGAGTTGGCGGCCACGCTGTTGGCGCCCTACGGCGCCAAGGGCATCGTCGTAACGACCTTCGTCGCGTTGCTGCTGGCCGGCGCCGGGCTGCTCGGGACGCGCCAGGAGCTGCACAACGCGCTGATCGCCGAGGCGAAGTTGGCCGCCGTGGGTGGCCAGGTCGCCCGGGCTGCCGACGTCGACCAGAGCTGCGCGCACTGCGCCGCGGAGCTCGGCGAAGGGGCCGCGTTCTGCAGTGCGTGCGGTACGCATTCGGCCACGTTGGCGCGGCCGGGCAACGCCGGACAGTCCAGCTGACGGCCCCCTGACCCCCCGAACGTAGGAGTCGAACATGTCCACACCGGCGGCGGAATCCCCCGGATCCTCCGGCCCTCCCCACCGCAAGAACGTCGAGCGGTTGGGGCACCGGCTGAGTTCGGCCACCGTCGTGCTGATCATCGTGGCCGCGCTGATCGTGGCGATCGGGGCCACGGCGGCCGTCATCTTCAGCGGTCCCGAGCCGGTGACCACCCCTCCGGACACCGGCGGCATCGGTTCGCACGTCCCGAAGGCCTCCGGCCAACTTCCCGGCGGGCCTGCCTCGGCGCCACTACCCACCGCGTCCAAGCCGACCCGCATGCAGGGCTTCGCCGCGGGATTGGGCGCGCCCGCCCCGCAACGTCCCCCGCTTGGCGACGTTCCGGCGGAGTACTTCAAGTTCGGCAACGGAGTGTCGGTGGAGCTGCCCAAGGGTTGGTCCGTGGGCCAGTCAAGTGACACCAGGTTGATGCTCAGTTTGGACGAGGGTGGGGCCGGGCTCTTCATCGTCGTCGGCACCGTCTTGTCGCGCGACATCGCGAAGGTCTTCGCCACCGATACCAGGGAGACGCAGAAGGACCTGAACAACGTCGAGGTGCAGGCCGATGAGAAGTCGGACCGGATCATCACCTTGAGGGGCGAGAACTTTCAGCAGATGATGCTGGTCGGTTACACCGCGGACGCGACCTCCCAGCAGGGCACCTTGCCGCTGACGGGAGCATGGATCGAACTCTTCAACCCCCAGACGGGAAGCTCGGCGTTCCTCGACTACTTCGCGGTGGACGTACCGACGTTCAAGGCCCACGCCAACGACGTCGATGCCGTCATCAGCTCGATGGCCTGAGCCTCCGACGTCGTCGGTCAGCCCGACAACACCGGCAACGCGCCGGGCACCATCAGCGGGCGGACCTCGGCCCACATCAGGTCGTCCTCGGCCGCGGAACCCGAAAGCTGAAGCACGCCACGCTGATCGGCGACGTAGACGGTCGACGGGTTGGCGGCCACCGTCGACACCGGGGCCAGCAGATTCCGGCTGGGCCCGTCCGAGTTCACGCCGTCGAGGTTGACGTAGGAGACCGGGTGCTGTGGATCGGTGCGGCTCACCACGATGTCGTCGCCGGTGCGCCAGGACAGTGACACGGCGGTGTTCCCGAGCCCGAAGCCCAGCCGGCGGGGGTAGGTCAGGGCGTACTGGCCGCCTGCGGTCTGTTCGACGCTGGCGAGGATGACTTGGCCCTCGATCACCATGGCCGCGCGGGTGCCGTCGCGCGACAGTTGCAGTTCGGCGACGGCACCGGGGAAGTGCGCCTGCACCGCGGTGGAGTCGACGGGAATCCGGGCGGGCTGGCCCGACGCGGCCTCCTGGATCACGCGCACGACGTTGTTGCCGTCGACCACGATCCAGATCGCGTCCTCGAGTGACCAGCTCGGTCGGGACAGTGTGCGTCCGTCGATGGCCTGGGCGGCGTCCCCGCTGATCGGACCCACCCACAGTGACGACGCCATGTCGGGTGCGCCGGGACGCAACGTCACCACCGAGGCGACTTCCTGCCCGCCGCGCGACAGGGTTGCGGCGGTCTGACCCGGCAGCTGGCCGAACATGCCCGCCACCTTCGGCGCCCGCGGGCCATCGAGGGACACCAGCGAGCCGCCGACCAGCGCGTGCAGGCCGGCCGCGGCGCCGGGGTCGGCGCCGGGGTCGGTGGCCGCCACGTCGGAGGTGTTCCACCCGTCGGCGAACCGGTCGTCGAGGGCGGCCCCGTCGGCGTTGATGACGTACGGACCGTTGATTCCCGCCCGGTTCAACGTCCAAATGAGCTGAGCGGCAAGCAGTTGCCGGCTGTGGGGGTCGGTGGTCGACAGACTCTCCAGCTCGATTCGCGCGCCGCCGTGGCCGCGGCCGACGCCGGTCTTGCCGCCGTCGGCGCGAGTGACCGGGCCACGCAGCCGCAACGGTGGGCCGAGCAGATTGCGCACGGTGTTGGCCATCTCGGGGCGCGGACCCGAGACCAGCTTGGTCACCAACTCGGTGGCCAGCTGGTCGGGATCGGAGACGGCGACGTACCTGGGGTCGGGCACCATCGTCTTGCCGGTCGGGTCGACGAAGTACAACGTGTTGCGCTTGTAGGTCGATTGGAACTGCTGCCAATCCAGGAAAACCCCGTTGGGCAACCGGTCGATGCGCCAGCCGCCCGGAGTCTTGACCAGGTCGATGGTGCCCGGGTCGGGCAGCGCCCCCTCCCCCGTCTCGAACACGCCCATGTCCGACAGCGAGCCCAGGATGGCGGCCTTCATGGTCACCGAAACCCGGTCGGGGCCGCGGGTTTCGACGAACACGACGCGGTCGATCAGCAGCGCGCTACCCGCGTCGTCCCAGGCCCGCGATGCCGACTCGGTCAGGAACTGGCGGGCGGCCAGATGCCGGTTGGCGGGATCCGCCGTCGCCTTGAGGAATTCGCGCAGCAGCTCGTCGGGATCCATTGCCGGGGTCGGCGTCGGCAGGCTGGGCGGTGCGGGTCGATCCACGGTGCCGATGGCCTGCGGAGCCGATGACGTCGGCACCCCTGCGCAGCCGGTCATCAGCGTCACCAGCAGCACCAGCCATGCGGCCAGCAGTGCGCGGCTCACGCCCGCTCCCCCGCGGGCTCACGGGCCGGAGCCGACTTGCTTGGCGAACGGTCGTTTCCCGGCGGCTTGAGCGGCAGCGGGCTGGTAGTCACCTTGTGGCCGCGCACCAATGGCAGGGTCAGCCGGAAACACGCCCCCTTGCCCGGCTCGCCCCACGCCTCGAGTCGGCCCTGGTGCAACCGGGCATCCTCGATGCTGATCGCCAGGCCCAGCCCGGTGCCGCCGGAACGCCGGACCCGGGACGGATCGGATCGCCAGAAGCGGCTGAAGACGAGCTTCTCCTCACCAGGGCGAAGGCCGACGCCGTAGTCGCGCACCGTCACCGCCACGGTGTCCACGTCGGCAGCCATCTTGATGCGCACGGGTTTGTGCTCGGCGTGGTCGATGGCGTTGGCGATCAGGTTGCGCAGGATGCGTTCCACGCGGCGCTGGTCGACTTCGGCGATCACGGGTTCGGGGGGCAGCTCCACGATGAGGTCGCTGCCGGCGTCCTTGGCCAAGTGTCCGACGTTGTCGAGCGCGCTTTCCACCACCGAACGCAGATCCTCGGACTCGACCGACAGCTCGGCGACGCCGGCGTCGTGGCGCGAGATCTCGAGCAGGTCGGCCAGCAGCGTTTCGAACCGATCCAGTTCGTTGATCATCAATTCGGTGGATCGGCGAAGTGCGGGCTCGAGTTGCTCGCTGTGGTCATAGATGAGGTCCGCGGCCATGCGGACGGTGGTCAGCGGGGTGCGCAACTCGTGACTGACGTCGGAAGTGAAGCGGCGCTGTAGATTTCCGAACTCTTCGAGCTGGGTGATCTGCCGCGAAAGGCTCTCGGCCATGTCGTTGAACGACACCGCGAGGCGAGCCATGTCGTCTTCGCCGCGGACGGGCATCCGCTCGGTCAGATGTCCCTCGGCGAATCGCTCGGCGATGCGCGAGGCCGACCGCACCGGGAGCACGATCTGACGGGCCACCAGCAACGCGATCGCCGCGAGCAGACCCAGCAGCACGATGCCGCCCGTGGCCATCGTGCCGCGCACCAGCGTGATGGTGCTCTCTTCGTTGTTCAGCGGAAAGATCAGGTAGAGCTCGAGATTGGTCACCGGCGACGACGTCGGACTACCGACGATGAGGGCCGGCCCGTCGAAGGCATCGGTGTGCACGGTGGCGTACTGATAGCTGACCTGACCGGCCTTGACGAAGTCGCGCAGGGCACTGGGCACTTGGGCGGACGGCCCAGCTGCGGTGGCGGCCCGGGGACCGTCACCGGGCACGACGAGCACCGCGTCGAACGCACCGGCCAGCCCCGCGCCGGTGTCGGCCTTGCGGTCGATCAGCGTGTTGCGCGCCAGTTGCAGACTGCTGTCGAGCGAGCGCGACTCCTCACCACCGACGATGCCGCTGACGGTGTTGCGGGCCCGCTCGATCTCCTCGGTCGCGGCGCGCACCTTGACTTCGAGGATGCGGTCGGTGATCTGGCTCGTCAGCACGAAGCCGAGGACGAGAATGACGGCCAGGGACAGCCCGAGG
>JAHFVB010000272.1 GCA_023264755.1 Mycobacterium sp.
AGGAACTCTGCGAGGAGGCTCCCTTCTACACGCTCGGCCCGCTGACCACCGATATCGCACCGGGCTACGACCACATCACCTCGGCGATCGGCGCGGCCATCATCGCCCAGGCCGGTACCGCGATGCTGTGTTACGTCACCCCCAAGGAACATCTGGGGTTGCCCGACCGCAAGGACGTCAAGGACGGGGTCATCGCGTACAAGATCGCCGCACACGCGGCCGACCTGGCCAAGGGCCATCCGCATGCGCAACTGCGCGATGACGCATTGTCGAAGGCGCGCTTCGAGTTTCGTTGGCAGGACCAGTTCGCCTTGGCGCTGGACCCCGATACGGCCCAGGAGTTCCACGACGAGACGCTACCCGCGGAGCCGGCGAAGACGGCCCACTTCTGTTCGATGTGCGGGCCGAAGTTCTGCTCGATGCGCATCAGCCACGACGTCAGGGACGCGATGGCGGAGAAATCCAGGGCATTCGCGGAGCTGGGCAACAACGTGTATCTACCCTTGAACACGTGAGCGCACCATGAAGTACCTACCGCTGACTCCACCGGGCCAACCGCCCCTGCGGGTCATGACGATCGCCGGGTCGGATTCCGGCGGCGGGGCGGGCATCCAGGCCGACCTGCGCACGTTCGCCATGCTCGGCGTGCACGGATGCGTCACCGTGGCCGCGGTGACGGTACAGAACTCGGTCGGGGTCAAGGGCTTCCACGAACTGCCGCTGGACATCATCGCGGGGCAGCTCAACGCCGTCGTGGAGGACATCGGGATCCAGGCCGCCAAGACCGGGATGCTGGCCTCCTCGGAGATCATCACCACCGTCGCCGAGACCTGGCGCGGGCTCGACACCGACGCACCGTTGGTGGTCGACCCGGTATGTGCGTCCATGCACGGCGACCCACTACTGCACCCGTCGGCGTTGAATGCGCTTCGCACGGAGCTCTTTCCGATCGCCACCCTCGTCACCCCCAACCTCGACGAGGTTCGGCTCATCACCGGGATCGACGTCGTCGACGCCGACTCCCAACGGGACGCGGCGCGCGCACTGCACGCCTTCGGGCCGAAGTGGGCGCTGGTCAAGGGTGGCCACCTGCGGTCCTCGTCGAGGGCGCCCGACGTGTTGTTCGACGGCACCGAGTTCCACGAGTTCGACGCCGAGCGCATCGCCACCACCCACGATCACGGCGCGGGCGACACCCTGGCCGCAGCGACGGCGTGCGCGCTGGCTCACGGTCGTTCCGTTCCGGAGGCCGTGGCCTTCGCCAAGGAGTGGGTCACCGAATGCCTCAGGGCCGCTTACCCACTGGGCCGCGGCCATGGCCCGGTGTCGGCACTGTTTCGGCTCACCGATGGAGCTTGATCGCTTCGCGGGGATCGCCCACACCCCGCAGGGCAGGCCCCGCGGCGCCGTCGTGCTGACCCACGGCGCAGGCGGCAACCGCGACTCGCCGATGCTCGTCGCGCTCTGCGACGAATGGGCCCGGCGCGGGTGGCTCGCCGTGCGTTACGACCTGCCGTACCGCAGGCGCCGTCCGAAGGGCCCGCCGTCGGGGTCGGCCACGGCAGATCAAGCCGGCATCGTCGAGGCGGTGGAACTCGTCCGGGCCGGCACCGACGGCCCGGTCCTGGCCGGTGGCCACTCGTACGGGGGCCGCATGACGTCGATGGCGGTGGCCGACGGACTCGAGGTGGACGTGCTGACCCTGTTCTCCTACCCGCTGCACCCACCCGGCAAGCCCGAGCGCGCCCGCACCGAACACCTGCCGCGCATCACGGTCCCGACGGTCTTCACCCACGGCACCTCCGATCCGTTCGGCACGGTCGACGAACTGCGGGCAGCGCTGACGCTCGTCGGCGGCCCGACCGAACTCGTCGAGATCGGCGGCGCACGTCACGACCTCGGCTCGAAGGTGCTGGACGTCCCGGCCTTGGCGGTCGATGCGGCATTGCGCATGCTGCCCTGAGTACCGGCCGGAACCAGCTGATCCTGCTATCTTCCGGAGGTGACGTGGCCGCCTCCCGGAGACCCCAATCAGCCTGCCTGGGGTCAGCCCGGCCCGCCGACCGGCCCGTGGGGACCACCGCCATCTGGCCCACCGCCCGGGTCGTGGGGACCGCCACCTCCCGGTCAGCCGTCCGGTCCTCCGCCTCCGCCCCCGATGCCCTATGCGTACGGCGCCCCCGCCCCCGGGCCCGCCCCCAAGCGGTCACGCAAGGGGTTGATCATCGCGCTGTCGGCCGTCGGTGTGGTCGTCCTACTCGGCCTCGTCGGGGTAGCGGTGCTCTACTTCGCGGTCAAGGACACCGCCATCGCCACCGACATGAAGGTCGGCGACTGCATCTCCGAGGTGCCCACCGCTGCAGAGGTCATGACGTTGCCGACCATCGACTGCGCCAAGCCGCACGCGGGTGAGGTGTTCGCGGTGCTGGACATGCCGGACGGCGCCTACCCGGGCGCGACGGCCATCGACCAGTGGCAGAACAAGTGCCCCGCCGCCCTGGCGACGTTCTCGCCGCAGGCCGCGACCGACGACACCGTCAGCGTGTACGTGCTCTATCCGACTCCGGACACCTGGAGCAAGGGCGATCGCGCGATAACGTGCATCGCGACGCTGGATCCCAAGCGGTCCGGCTCGCTCAAGGGATAGCCGGGCCGAGCCGATAGCCCAGCCATTACCGCTGGTACCGTCAACTCATGACTTCGCAGCAATTCGACGCAGTCATCGTGGGAGCCGGATTCGGCGGGATCGGCGCGGCCATCCAGCTCAAGCGGCTCGGCATCGACGACTTCGTCATCCTGGACCGCGAGGACGACCTCGGCGGCACCTGGTACGTCAACCACTACCCCGGGCTCGCCGTCGACGTACCCACCACCACCTACTCCTACTTCTTCGAGCCGAACCCGAACTGGTCGCGGCTGTTCACCCCCGGCCAGGAGCTCAAGCAGTACGCCGACGACGTCGCCGACAAGTACGACGTGCGCAAGCACATGCGCTTCAACACCACCGTCGAGGGCGCCCGCTGGGACGAGGAGGCCCGCTGCTGGCGGGTCGGGCTGGCCGGCGGGGAGACCCTGACCACCCGTTACCTCATCACTGCGACGGGTTTTCTGTCTCAGCCGAAGCTGCCGGACATCCGCGGCATCGACGAGTTCGAGGGCACCGTCATCCACACCGCCAAGTGGGACGACGGCTTCGATCCGGCGGGCCGCCGCATCGCCGTCATCGGCACCGGGGCGACCGCGGTCCAGTTGATCCCCGAGCTCGCCAAGAGCGCGGCCGAGGTCACGGTGTACCAGCGCACCCCGATCTGGGTGGTGCCCAAGATCGACATTCGCTTCGGCGCCGCCGCCAAGCGGCTGTTCGCTCGAGTTCCGTTGACGCAGCGTGCGCTTCGCTGGTTGACCGATTCGATCTACGAGGTGATGGTGTCGGTCGGCGTCCGGCACTACCGGACGTTCCGCGGACGGTTCAACATCTCGGCGGCCGACCTGTCGAAGTTGCACCGGTTCGTCGTCATCCGGGACAAGGAGCTGCGCCGACGGCTCGCCCCGGACTACGACTTCGGTTGCAAGCGGCCGACTTTCAGCAACGGCTACTACCGCGCCTTCACCAAGCCCAATGTCGCGCTGCAGGACCAGGGCATCGACCACATCGAGCCGGACGGCATCGTCGGCAAGGACGGTGTCAAGAACGTCGTGGACACGCTGGTGCTGGCCACTGGTTTCGACCTGTGGGAGGCCAACTTCCCGGCCATCGAGGTCATCGGACGAGAGGGCCGCGACCTCGGAAAGTGGTGGCGCGAGACCAGGTTCCAGGCGTATCAAGGCGTGTCGATGCCGTACTTCCCGAACTACCTGAGCCTGGCCAGTCCGTACGCGTTCCTGGGGTTGAACTTCTTCAACACCATGGAGTACCAGATGCGGCTCATGGACCGGTTGTTCACGGAGCTCAAGCGCCGCGGCGCCACCACGTTCGAGGTCACCGAGCAGGCCAACACCGCCTTCCTGGACCGGATGACCGAACTCCTCGGCGACTCGCTGTTCACGACGGGCAACTGCGCGAGCGCGAGGTCGTACTATTTCAATCCCGCCGGGGAGCCCACTCTGTTGCGGCCGTCTTCGACGGAAACCGCCATCAGGGAAGCAGCCGAGTTCCCGTTGAGCGACTACCGGATGTCCTGAGAGGAATGCCCTGAATGTCTGAGCAGAAGAAGTCGAAATTGCCGGCCCTGGTCGGGTTGTTGGTGGCCGGGACCGGGGTGGCGCACTTCGTCCGTCCGGAGCTGTTCGAAGGCATCACCAAGACCGCCTTCCCGCAGGACACCGACCGCCACCTCAAGACCAACGGGGCCATCGAGACCGCCATCGGCTTGGGTCTGGTAGCCCCCAAGACCCGAAAGTTGGCGCTGCTCGGAACGCTCGGCTACGCCGGTTACCTGGCCGTCAACACCGCCCGCAACCGGTAGCCGCAGGGCGCGCCGAGAGCGTTTCGGTAGCTCGCCTTCAGACGGCAGCGCCAGCGTCCCCGACTGCGGGCGCTTCTCCGGTTACCCTGCTTGACGTGGCGGATGTTACTAAAGTGACCCGTGAGGTCAAGTCGCGGATCCCGGAGGGCCTTGCGTCGGCGACCTTGACCCGCCGCAATGCCTTGTTCGGTGCGGTGGCCGCGGCGACCGCACTGGCGTTCGCCCGATGCGGCACCGAGGCTTCGAGCCAGGCCGCCCACGTCACGCCGGCCGCTCCCGAGGGCGCACCGCCGCCACCGGCATGGCCGGCACTGCTGCCACCCCCACCGCCCGCCACCAGGGTGCTGCTACCCGGGGGTGCCGTACTCAGCACCCTGCCGGGCCAGGGCGACCTGCTCGCCCTGACCCTCGACGACGGCGTCGACACCAACGTGGTGCGCGCGTACGCCCAACTGGCGCACGACACCGGCATTCGGCTCACCATGTTCGTCACGGGGGTATTCGGTTCGTGGACCGACAACCGGGAGCTACTGCTTCCGCTGGTCGAGTCCGGCCAGATTCAGCTGGGCAACCACACCTGGTTGCACCACGACCTGACCAAGATGACGGGCCGCCAGATCGCCGACGAGTTGCGACACACCGACAGTTTCCTCAAGAGCACGTTCGGGGCCGACGCCACGCCGTACTACCGTCCGCCCTACGGCGCCTACAACGACCTGGTGAGCTCGGTGGCCGCCGACCTCGGTTACACCGCAACGACGATGTGGGACGGCAACATCGGGGACGACGCCGTCCTGAATCCCCGCGACATCGTCGCGAACGCGCAGAAGTACTACACCCCGCAGAAGATCGTGATCGGACATCTGAATCACCCACCGGTGATGGCGGTCTATCACCAGTTGCTCGACCTGATCAGCGAGCGCAGGCTACGCACCGTGACGCTCAACGACGTCTACCTCAAACCGGAGGCGACCGTGCTGACGTCCGAGTACCCCGACTGAGCCGGACCCTTCGACGCCCTACAATTCGACCGTGCCAACGCCGGAGCACGCCCCGCTGAAGCGCAGTCTCGGCACCGTGGACGCCGTCACGATCGGCCTCGGTTCGATGATCGGGGCGGGCATCTTCGTCGCGCTGGCGCCCGCGGCCGCGGCGGCCGGAACGTGGCTGCTGGTGGCACTCGCGGCCGCAGCGGTGGTGGCCCACTGCAATGCGACGTCCTCGGCGCGACTGGCCGCCGTGCATCCGCAATCGGGTGGCACCTACGTCTACGGACGGGAACGGCTCGGCGAGTTCTGGGGACATACCGCAGGCTGGAGCTTCGTCGTCGGCAAGACGGCGTCGTGCGCGGCGATGGCGCTCACGGTTGGGTACTACGCGTGGCCAACGCACGCCCACGCGGTGGCCGTCGGGGTGGTGGTCGTGCTGACGGCGGTCAACGTGGTAGGTGTGCAGAAGTCGGCGCTGCTGACCCGCGTGATCGTCGCCGTGGTATTGGCGGTGTTGGCGACGGTCGTCGTCGCCGTGCTGGGCTCGGACGCGGTCGACGCGGGGCGGTTGGAGTTCGGTGCCTTCGTCGGCCTCGGTGGCGTACTGCAGGCGGCGGGACTGCTGTTCTTCGCCTTCGCCGGTTACGCGCGGATCGCCACGCTCGGCGAGGAGGTGCGCGATCCGGCGAAGACCATTCCGCGCGCCATTCCCATCGCACTGGGCCTGACGTTGGTGGCGTTCGCGGCGGTGGCCGCGGCGGTGCTGAGCGTCATGGGCAGCACGGCAATGGCTTCCGCTGCGGCGCCGCTGGCCGACGCCGTCGTCGCCGCCGGACACCCGGGCCTGACCCCGATCGTGCGGGTGGGCGCGGTGGTGGCCGCCGTCGGTTCGCTGTTGGCGCTGATCCTCGGCGTGTCTCGCACGACGCTGGCGATGGCCCGCGACCGCCATCTGCCTCACGCGCTGGCAGCCGTCCATCCGCGCTTCGACAGCCCGTACCGCGCCGAACTGGTCGTGGGCGTCGTCGTCGCCGTGCTGGCCGCTACGGTCGACCTGCGCGGCGCGATCGGGTTCTCGTCGTTTGCCGTGTTGACGTACTACGCCATCGCCAATGCAGCGGCATTTACTCTGCCCCGCAAGGTGATTCCCGTCCTCGGGCTGATCGGCTGCGTCGTGTTGGCCGTTGCCCTACCACTGACCTCCGTGCTGACCGCGCTTTGCGTGATGCTCGTCGGTGTTGCCGCCTATGCGGGCAGTCGTCCGACCAGAGATTAGACAGTTTCAACTGTTCAGTCTAACCTGTTCTTATGGAACGGGTCAGCGAATCGGCGGTCGAGGCGGCGCGCAATCTGCGAGCCATGTTCAGCAGGTTGCGCAGGCGCCTGCTGGAGGTTGCGACCGCCGAAGACCTGACACCGTCCCAAACCGCGGTCCTGATCCGCCTGGTCAAGGACGGTCCCGCTTCGACCAGCCAGCTGGCCGGCGCGGAACGC
>JAHFVB010000273.1 GCA_023264755.1 Mycobacterium sp.
CCCTGGCAGGTCGGGGTCGCCGTCGAGGCCCAACCCGACCAGAAGTTGTTGGTAGAAGCGGCGTTCGAGCGCACCGACGGCCATGTAGCCCCCGTCCGAGGTCTGATAGGTGTCGTAGAACGGCGCCCCGCCATCGAGCAAGTTGGTGCCACGCTCGTCGGACCAGTTGCCCTGCGCTCGCACTCCGTGAACGAATGCGGTGAGCAGTGCGGCTCCATCCACCATGGCCGCGTCGACGACCTGACCACGCCCCGACCGAGCGCGCTCGTGCAACGCAGCCAGAATTCCTACGGTGAGCAGCATTCCACCGCCTCCGAAATCGCCGACCAGATTCAGCGGTGGTACGGGACTCTGCCCGGCCCGGCCGATCGGCTCGAGCGCACCGGCCACGGCGATGTAGTTGATGTCGTGTCCGGCCCGCGCGGACAGTGGGCCGTGCTGGCCGTACCCGGTCATGCGGGCGAAGATCAGGCCCGGGTTGAGTACCGAGATGGCGTCCGGGCCGAGCCCGAGCCGTTCCATGACTCCCGGCCGGAAACCCTCGACCAGGACATCCGCGGTCGCGGCCAACCGTCGTACCAGAGCAGTGCCCTCCGGGGTCTTCAGGTCGGCGGTCACCGAACGCCGGCCGCGCAGTAGGGGATCGACCGGACGGCGTGGCGGCCGCCCGGGCCTGGCGGGGCGATCGACGGTGACGACATCGGCACCGAAATCGGACAGCATCATGCATGCGAAGGGCGCCGGCGCCGCACTGGCAAGCTCGAGCACGCGAATTCCAGCGAGCGGCCCTCGCGAGGTCGCGCCGGTCATGCGGCCGGGGCCTCCAGGACGTGGACGGCGCACGCGGATGCCAGTCCGATGACGTGTGTCAGTCCCACCTTCGCACCCTCGAGCTGCCGGGCCCCGGCTTCGCCACGTAGCTGGGTGGCGACTTCGTAGAGGTTCGCTATCCCCGTCGCTCCGATGGGATGACCCTTGGAGAGCAGCCCGCCGGAGACGTTGACGGGGGTCTTGCCGTCGCGCATCGGCGCGCCGGAATCGATGAACTCGCCCGCACCGCCCGGTGCACAGAGTCGCAGATTGTCGTAGTGGAGCAGTTCCGCGGTGGCGAAACAGTCGTGCAGTTCCACCAGATCCAGGTCCTCGGGACCGATTCCGGCCGCCTCGTAGGCCTGATCGGCGGCTAGCCGGGTGAGGGTGTTGACATCTGGCAGTGACTGGCCGCCCTCGGTCCACGGGTCCGACGTCATCACCGATGCCGAGATCTTGATCGCCCGCCGTCGCACGTCCGGGTCGAGGGTCTTCAGCTTCGCCTCGGACACCAGGACGACCGCCGCCGCCCCGTCTCCGGTCGGGCAGCACATCGGCAAGGTGTTGGGGTAGCTGATGACTTCGGCGCCCATGACCTCTTCGAGGGAGAACTCCCTTTGATACTGCGCCAAGGGATTCAAGGTGGAGTGCAGGTGGTTCTTGACTGCGACCCGAGCGAACTGTTCGGCGGTGACGCCATGGGCCAGCGCGTACTCGGTCCCGGCCTGGGCGAATACGCCGGGCATGAGCCCGGTGCCGAGCAGGCCCTCAGTCTTGACCACTGCGCCGTAGCGTCCCTTGGGAGTAAAGACCTTTCGCTGATCGGCCTTCTTGGCGGCACCCCCGAGCATGCCCATCTTGCCCATCTTCTCGACGCCGACGGCCAGGGCGACGTCACACTCACCGGCCTTGATGCCCATGATCGCCACCCGGACTGCGGTCGCGCCGGTGGCGCAGGCGTTGACGACGTTGTAAACGGGTATGCCGGTCTGCCCGATCTGCTTCTGAAGTCGTTGTCCGTTGTGCGAGTTGGCCTCGTAGACGTTGCCCAACGCCAGCAACCCGACGTCTGCCATGGACTGACCGGAGTCGGCGAGGGCGTCGAGGGTGGCGGTCGACGCGAGGTCGAGCAGATCCAGTTCGGGGAATCGGCCGAACTTGGTCATCGACGTCCCGATGATCCAGACGTGGTCGTTCATCTCAGGCTCCTACCGGCTCGTATCCAAAGGCGACGGCGACGGTGCCGTCGTCGTCGGTGCCGACGGGGAAGGTCGTCAACCGGACCTTCAACTCGGGCTGAAGCTGGACGGGGTCGGTGACACCCAGCAAGTTGGCCTTCACCACGCCGCCACCGTTCAGTTCGACGATTGCCGACGTGAACGGACCGGACTTGGCCCCGCGCTGGACGATCGTGAACGCCCGCAGCACTCCCTCGTTCGACAACCGACGCGGGCCGAACGTGACTGCGAAGCACTTCGCGCACGCGTTGCGGCGGTCCAGATACAGCGCCCCGCACCCCTGACACTCATGGGCCTCCAAGTGGGGGTCATCCCCCAACACGAGGTAATCGACCGCTGGAATGCCCTGCGCCATCGGTTCCTCCGCAGTCGTCGTGCGACACCCCATTAGGTCGCTACTCGAATGATATAGTACTAGACTATCTAGGACACGACAATCGACCCTCTCGGCCCCTGCCAACCCACCGTTGCGTTGCGAGGAGACTCCATGACCGCCCCCACGCCATTCGACCCCAATGCCATCGGCGCCCGGTCCACCCCCAAACAGGTGACGTGGTCGGCGCGCGACTGCATGCTCTATGCGCTGGGCGTCGGCGCGGGCACCGACGACCTGCAGTACACGACCAACAACACCAAGGGCCTCGACCAGAAGATGGTCCCCACGATGCCCGTCACCCTTGGCGTCGACTTCAGCGTGCTGAACGCGGCGGGCAAGTTCGACTGGGCCAAGGTGCTGCACGCCCAGCAGCGAGTCGAACTGCTCGCCGAGATACCGGTGAAGGGTTCCGCCGAGGCGGTTACCGAGATCGTCGAAATGTGGGACAAGGACAAGGCGGCGCTCATCGTCGCTCGCACGACTGGCGTATCACCCGACGGCGAACCGTTGTGGCGCAGCGACGCCGGACTGTTCATTCGGGGTGTCGGCGGCTGGGGCGGCGAGCGAGGCCCGGCATCGACGCCGCCGTCGCCCGCCGACCTCGACGGGCCGACACAGACCATCACCTACCAGACCCGGCCCGAGCAGGCCCTGCTCTACCGCTTGTCCGGGGATTACAACCCACTGCACTCCGACCCGTCGTTCGCCGCGCGGGCTGGGCTCGATGCGCCGATCCTGCACGGCTTGTGCACCTTTGGCTTCGCCGGTCGGGCCGTACTCGAGTTCGCCGGTGACGATGCGGTGCTGAGTTCGATGTCGGCGAGATTTGCGGGTCCGGTGTGGCCCGGGGATACCCTCACCGTGCAAATGACTCAACCCAGCGACGCCACGGTGAGCTTCACGGTCCGGGGGCGCGACGACAAGGACGTGCTCACCGGTGGCTTGGCCACCTTCACCAAATGAGCGCGGCATGACCCCCGGATGGCAACCCCTGCTGGATCGCATCGAAGCCGAATCAGATCCGGTGCGCAGGGCGAACCTGGAGGTGGTGGCCCGCCATGTGGTCGAGGAGGTGGCGGGCAACCTGCCCGCCCTGATGGCGACGCTGGTGCCAGAACCCGAGTATTCGGTCTGGGGTGCCTCCGACAGCGTCGGTCCCTCGGGCTACGACGAGGTCGTGCGGTGGTACGAGCGACTCCAGGCGGCGGGCCGCAACCGGCTGGACTACGTGATTCATCGTGTCGTGGCCGACGCACACTGTGTCGTCACCGAGGGCGACTTCCACTACGCGATCCGCGGTCGCGACCTTGGCACGGCGGCCACGACCGAAGCGGGAGAACCGATCACCGCCGACGACTTCTATCTGGTCACTCACCGCACGACGGTGTTCTGGCCGATCGCCTCGTCGAGACTGATCGAGGGTGAGGACATCTATTCGGGAGAGCGTCACCGCGTGGTCAGGAAGCTCGACGCAGGCGAATTCCCCCACCTCGGCCCCCTGGAAAGGCAACAGTCTTGAGCGAAGGCGACGGACGCCAAGAGCGCGTCGACTTGTTGGCGCCAGTACGGAAGGACGTCGACATGGTCGAGTTTCCGCAAGTGATCGCGGGCTTCCTCGCCGCCATCAACGAACGCGACGTCGAGGCCGTGGGCCGGCATCTGACGGAGGACGTCGAGTACCACCTGATCGTGCCACTGCCACCAGTCATCGGGTTGGCGAACGTCCTTGGCGCACTGGGCGCCTCGATCGCCGAGGCCGACCGGGTGCGCTGGGAGGTCTGCGGATGGGCCCGCTCGGGTGATCGGGTCTTCGTCGAACGCATCGACCGCTTCTGGTTCGGCGATGCCGAGGCCGCGATCGAATGCACGGGCGTATTCGAGTTGCGCGACGACAAGATCGCCGTGGTGCGCGACTATGCGGACCTCGGCACGTGGCGGGCGCGCAAGCAAGCCGCGCTGAGGAGTTGACGCGCATTTCGTTTCCGTCGACGACCAGGTCGAAGAGCCGCCGAGTCAGTGCGACGCCGGGTTGGGCGTCAACCGGTGGACTCCGCGGGGGGACATGATCCAGCCACACAGATGCCGATCGGCCTCGAATCGCTCACCGGCCAGCCACCTTCCGTCGGCGGCGTAGAACCCGACGGTCCCGTCGGCCCGCGTGACGCGCACCCGATCATGGTCATCGTCGCGTTCGTACAGCTCCTTGCTGTAGGGGTGGAGGATGCCGTTCACGCGTCCACCTCGCTCAGGTAGCGGTCGTACAGCCGGTGCATCCACTTCAGATTGTTCTCCTGATACGACGCGAAGGTGACCGTCGGTTTGCGCGCGCTCTCGAGCCCGCGTTGGACCCACTCCATGTTTCCGCAGTCTTGGTCCAACACGTTGCCGAGAATGCCAAGGCCCGAACTGCTGAAGGGGGTTTCGGCGTCCAGCACGACCTCGGCGGCCGGCGGCGGCCGTTCGCCCACGACCGGGGCGATCAGGAAGACCTCCATGAGGCAGCTGCGGTGGTCGTCTCCGTTGGGACGGAACCGGTACACGATCTTGTGAACGCCGCCCCACGGCATCATGTTGGGAAACACGGTATAGGTGAAGTTGTCGACGAGTTCGGCATCAGACCAACGCTCGACGTCGGCTCCGATGAGGGCGCGCCACTTCTGCCGGGTCGTCCTGACGATGAACGCCCTTGCGGTCTCCCCGGGTTCGGGCCGAACCGGCAGTTCCTCGTCGACCCGGACGTCCATCGTGGAGCGAAGCATCTCTTCGGTGGTCGGATCCCACGGCATCATCGGGCCGACGACCTCCGACGGGGTGATGAACCGGGCGAAGTTCTCGTAGACGTCGACCTGACATGCGCCGAAGGCGGCGTACGGCGCGGTCTGCGGATGGGTCGCCGGCGCGTGCCAGCACTCCATGAATGCTTCCTGCGCCACCTTCCAGTTGGCCCTGATCACCTTCGATACGTGCGCCTCGACGTAGCGTTCGTGGCCGTACCAGGTGGAGAACTGATCGACCAGCTCGCCCAGAAACGTCTCCAGTGGTTCGGCGTCCGGATCCGGGTTGATGAACACGAAGCCCGCCCATACGCCGACGCTGCACCGCGGGAGCGCGAAGTCCTCCCGCGCGACGTGTTCGAACTCCCATTGCGCCGGAATGCGTTTCAACTCGCCCTCCAGCGTCCACGCCATCCCGTGGAAGGCGCACCGGAGCTCGGCGCAACGGCCCGCGTAATCCTTGAGCGTGCGGCCACGATGCAGACAGGCGTTCGGATATGCGCGGATCGTATCGGGTGCGGACCGGATCACGACGTAGGACGTTCCGGCGATCTCGTAGACGATGTGGTCCCCGACCTCCGGAAGGTGTTCCTCCCGGCAAGCAAACTGCCACACCCGATTCCACAGCTTCGACTTCTCGGCCTCGTGCCATTCGCGCGAAACATAGCGGTCGATCGTCGACTCGTGAAAGTCGAACTCGCCCGGCGAGGGCTTGAGGAGGTGCTTGGGCACCTCCCTGCTGTCGAGGGCGAGCACGTCCTGGTACGTGACGCGCCGATCGCCGACGTCCAGCCGTTCACCCATGTCTGCCCTCCTGATCGAAGCCGCCGGGTCCAGCCGGCCCTGCTGTTCGAGTATCGGCGTCGCGTCCGACTCGGAGCGGGCCCTTCAAAACATCGACCTGACCTTGGCGAGCACTCCGTCGACCGTGGGATATCCGGACAGCGACTTAGAGAACGGCACCGGAGTGTAGGCGGCGCCGAGTCGAAGCACGGGCGCCAACAGCTCGTTGAACAGGCGCTCGTTGAGCCGGGCGGCGATCTCGGCGCCCGGACCGACGAATTCGGTGGCCTCGTGGACGACGACCGCACGCCGGGTGCGCTCCACCGAGGCCAGCAACGTCGGGAAGTCCAGCGGGACCAGGGTGCGCAAGTCGATGACCTCGGCCTCGATGCCGCTCGCCGCCAATTCTTCGGCCGCCTTCAGGCACACGTCGACCTGGGTGCCGTAGGTGATGAGGGTGACGTCGTCGCCACTGCGCAGGGTGCGGGCCTTGCCGAGCGGCACTCGATGCATGCCGACCGGGACCTCCTCCTTGCCGCTGTAGAGCAGGCCGGAATGTTGAATCAGCAGCGTCGGATCGGGCGACTCCAGCGCCGTGGTCAGCAGTCCCTTGGCGTCGGCGGGGCTGGCCGGGTACAGCACGTTGATGCCGGGAGTGTGCATGAACCACGCCTCCAGGGACTGGGCGTGTTGCGCGCCGAAGTGGCTGCTACCGATGGTCGTCGTCACCAAGACGGGGGTCGGCGTCGCGCCTCCGGTCATGTATCGAAACTTCGCGGCGTGGTTGAGCAGCTGATCCATCGCCAGGGTGATGAAGTCGAAGAACATGATCTCGGCGACGGGACGGTAGCCGCCGAGGGCCAGCCCCACGGCGGCGCCGGCGATCGCCTGCTCGGAGATCGGCGTGGAGCGCACCCGCTGCTCACCGAACTTGGTCGACAGGCCCTTGCTGGTCTT
>JAHFVB010000274.1 GCA_023264755.1 Mycobacterium sp.
TGCGCTGCAGGCCGGCCACGACGATCGGGATGCCGACGAGCACCATGAGGCCCAGCGGTAGATCGATGCTCAGCAGCAGTACGCCGCAGGCGGCCGTCGCCACCACCGCCCCGGCGATGCGGGCCACGTAGTCGATGAGGAAGGCGGTCTCCTCGGCGTCGTTCGAGGTGATCGACAGCAGCTCGCCGGCCTTGTAGTCGGTGCGGATCCCCAAGGGATTGAGCGTCTTTGCGCTGAGTTCCACCCGGAGTAGATGTGCTTCGCGCGCGATGGCGAACATCAGCATCCTGGCGCCGAAGCGATACACCAGCGTCAGCACCACGAACAACGCGGCCAGTGCCGCGATCCACCGGACCATGGCGCTCGTGCTGCCGGTCGAAACCGCGCGGTCGACGATGATGCCGATGAGCACCGGTACGGCCACCTCGCAGAGCTGGTGCAGCGAAATCAGCGCCGTACCCGGGATCAGCCAACGTTTGTTGCGGGCCACCGTGCGACGCAGCACGGTGGGTCCGGTCCAATCGCCCACGTCCTTGGCAGTGCTCACGCGGTCGAAGCGGCGTCAGGGGACAGCGCAGCGACGGGCGAGGAGCCGTTCATGCGCTCTCGCAGCGAGCGCGGTCGCATGTCCGTCCAGTGCTCGTCGACGTAGGCCAGCGCCTCGTCCCGTTCGGTGCCGTCTGGGCCGCCGAATGCGACCGCCCATCCGGATGGGACGTCGGCGAAGCTCGGCCAAAGCGAGTATTGCTCTTCGTCATTGACGAGCACCAGGAACCGGCCACCCTGATCGTCGAACGGATTGTTGGACATGGCGCTCCTCCCGTACCCGCGGTCGCCACCGTCCGGTTGGGACGGGAGTCGGCCGGGCACTTGGACTGTCGTCGGCGTGTGGGGCTTGGCAGCCCTTGCGGTCAAGGGCACACTATCAAAGGGTAGGCTAACCAAACATCAGGGTCCAAGAGAACGGGAGGTGCCGTGCGCGTCGTCATGCTCGGATATCAGACGTGGGGGCATCGGACCCTACAGGCGTTGTTGAAATCGCGCCACGAGGTCTGCCTCGTCGTCACTCATCCTACGAGTGAGCATGCCTACGAATCGATTTGGGCCGACTCGGTAGAGGACTTGGCGCGCGCCGAGGGGATCGAGGTATTCGTGGCGAAGCGTCCCACCCAGGAGCTGATCGATCGGGTGGCCGCCCTGGCGCCCGACGTGATGGTGGCCAACAACTGGCGCACCCGGCTCCCTCAGGAGCTATTCGCCATCCCGGCTCACGGCACCCTGAACCTGCACGATTCGCTGCTGCCCGAGTTCACCGGATTCTCACCGGTCATCTGGTCGCTGATCAGCGGCGCCAGCCACACCGGCCTCACCGCCCACCTCATGGACGCCGAACTGGACACCGGCGACATCCTGGTGCAGCGCGCGGTCGAGATCGCGCCGGAAAGCACTGGGACCAGCCTGGTCTGGGCGACGCTGGACCTGGTGCCGGAGGTGCTGACCGAGGCGCTGGACCAGTTGGAGTTCGGAACCGCGGCACCGATCCCTCAGGACCTGGGCAAGCGCACGTTCTTCCACAAGCGCTCCGAGCGCGACGGGTTGGTCGACTGGACGTGGCCGGCAACCGACATCGAACGCTTCGTACGCGCCTTGTCCGATCCGTATCCCAACGCCTACACGTACTTTCGTGGTGAGCGCCTGCGCCTGATCACCGCCCACGTCTCGGAGTGCAACTACGGCGGGACGCCGGGGCGGGTGTTCATCGAAGAACGCGGCGGAATGGTGATCGTGGCCGGCTCCGAGGCCTTCCGAGGCCAGTCGCCGGGGCTGGTGCTCGATGTCGTGCGCACCGACGACGGCGTCGACCACGACGCGTTGACCTACTTCGGTCGCGGCGGTGGATATCTGAGCCCGACACCATGATTGGTGCGCCGCGTGGCTCGGGGACGCGCGCGGTTCGGGCAGTCAGCCCCGCGGGCCGGACTGCGGAGAGGCACGCGGAATCACCAGCGGGGTACCCGTCTGCGGATCCTCGATGATCTGGCACTTCAGGCCATAGACGAGTTCCACCAATTCCGCGGTGATCACGTCGCACGGGGGGCCGGCCTGGACGACGGCGCCTGCCTTCATGGCGATGATCTGGTCGGCGAACCGGCAGGCGTGGTTCAGGTCGTGCAGGACCGCGACGATGGTGCGATTCTGCTCGCGATTGAGCGCGGTGAACAGGTCGAGCAGTTCGATCTGGTGCGCGATGTCCAGATACGTGGTGGGCTCGTCCAGCAGCACCAGCGGAGTCTGCTGCGCGAGCACCATTGCCACCCACACGCGTTGGCGCTGACCGCCGGACAATTCATCGACCAGCCGGCCGGCCAGCTCGGTCACCCCCGTGCACCGCATCGCCTCGGCCACGGCGGCCTCGTCGTCACGCGACCATTGGCGAAGCACCTTCTGATGCGGATAGCGCCCGCGCGAGACCAGCTCGGCGACCGTGATGCCTTCGGGGGCAATCGAGGACTGGGGCAGTAGCCCCAGTTTGCGGGCGACCTCCTTGGTGTGCAGGCTCGCGATGTCGTGCCCGTCGAGGATCACCCGGCCCGCGGCCGGCTTCAACAGGCGAGCCAGTCCGCGCAGCAGAGTGGACTTCCCGCAGGCGTTCGGACCGACGATGGCGGTGACGCGACCGTCGAGCACGTCGACGCTCAGGTCGGCGATGATGGGTGCGTCGTCGTAGCCGATCGACAGCCGATCGGCACGCAGCCGCGATCCGGACTGTGTCATCGCGGTGAAATCCCCTCCGGCGCCGCGGCGCTCACCATCGGTCATCGTTGTCTGGCCTGGGTGACGAGCAGGTAGACCAGGTACAGCCCGCCGAGCGACACCGTCACCGCACCGACCGGGAGTTCGCTTCCACTGAAGAGTTGCTGGGCGATGACGTCGCTGACCAACAGCAGCACCGCGCCCATCACCGCCGACGGCACGAGCCCGACGCCGGGACTGGCGGTCAGGCGGCGCGCGAGCTGCGGTGCGGCCAACGCGACGAAGGACACCGGACCTGCGGCCGCACAGGCCACCGCGACTAGACCGACGCCGGCCACCAGGTAGGCGATCCGGGCCCGGTCGGGCTGCACGCCGAGCGCGCCCGCGGCGTCATCGCCCATCTGTAGCACCGGCAGTTGGGGACCCAGGGCGACCAGGGTCGCGATGCCCACGGCCAGGCAGACCGACATCGGCCAGACCTGCGCCCAACCGAGCCCGCTCAGCGTGCCCTGCTGCCACACCGAGGCAGCGACGGCGAGGTGAAGCTCGAGTTTGATGACGATCCACTGGTTGACGGAGTTCAGGACCGCGCTGACCCCGATGCCGACGACGATGAGGCGGTAGCCCGCCAGTCCGTTGCGGTAGGACAGCGTGTACACGACGACCGCGGTGAGCAGTCCGCCGGCCAGGGCGCCTGCGGCAATGGCGTAGTAGCCGCCGCCGATTGCGGCCATCACGGTCAGCGCCCCGGTGTAGGCCCCCGAGTTGATTCCGATGATGTCGGGGCTGCCGAGGGCGTTGCGGGTCAGCGCTTGAAAGATCGCGCCGGACAGGCCCAATGCGGCGCCGATCAGCAGCGCCATCAACATCCGTGGCATTCGCCACTCCAGGACGACGATCCGGTCGAAGGTGGTGTTGGTGCCGAGTAGGACGCCCAGCACGTCACCCGGCGCGACCGTGTACTTGCCGACGCCGATGGCCACGACGGCGACGGTGGCCGCGGTCAGCAACAGCGCCGCCACGACGAGGACCGCGCGCCACGACGCCCGCACCGAGCTACGCCCGATCCGGAGTACGCATTGGCTCCGTCCGAATTCGACCGGTGCGGTGGGGGTTTCGGCGGGGCCGTCGCCCGGGTTCCGAGTGATCGTCATGACCGCTCTGCACCTCGCTTGCGGACCAGCCAGATCAGCACGGGCGCGCCGAGGAATGCGGTGACGATGCCTGCGGGCAGTTCGGCGGGCCGGATGACGACCCGCCCGACGACGTCGGCCGCCATCAGCAACGCGGGCGCCGCGACGGTGGCGTAGGCGAGCATCCAGCGCCAGTCCGGTCCGGTGAACCGGCGCACCGCGTGCGGCACCATCAGCCCGACGAAGCCGATGGGCCCGGCGCCCGCGGTGGCCGCCCCCGCCAACAGGACGACGGCGATCAGGCTCAGAGCTTGGGTACGAGCGACGTTGCCGCCCATGCTCTTTGCCAGCTCGCTGCCCAGAGCCGTGATGTTCAGCGACCGGGCCACGGCCAGGCACAGCAGCAGGCCGACGGCGATGAACGGAGTTATCGCCGCGGCGACCTCGAGGTCGCGACCGTCGAGTGCGCCGGCATCCCAGAACCGCATGTTGTCGAAGGCGCGCGGATTGCGCAGTCGGACGGCGTAGCCGATGCCGTCCATCACCGCTCCCACCGCGACGCCGGCGAGCAGCACGCGCACGGGGGTGACGGCGGCGCGGCCCGTCATGCCCACCAGGTAGACCAGCAGCATCGCGAATAGCGCCCCGGCGAAGGCGAACCAGAGGTAGGTCCAGATGCCCTTCAGGCCGAGGAAGGAGATGGCGCATACGACGAAGAGGGCTGCCCCGGAATTGATCCCGAGCACCTCGGCGTCGGCCAGCGGATTGCGACCGGCGGCCTGGATCAGGGTGCCGGACAGGCCGAGGGCCAGTCCGACGACCAACGCGAGCACGGTGCGGGGGATGCGGAGGTCGTGCACGATCCACTGGTCGTCGACGTCGCGATAGTCGAGGACGGCGTGCCAGACGGTGGCCAGCGAGACGTTCTCGGTGCCGATCGCGAGGCTGGCCACGCACATCGCCGCCAGCAGTGCCGAGCACACCAGCAGCCCGACGACCCGACTGCGTCGGGTCGGGTGGCGGGGGGTGGGGGCCGGCGCCGTCGGGACGGGGGTGGGTGTCGGGGCGGGTGCGGTCAAGGTGCTTACAGTCCGGCCCGTTCGAGGGCTTCGTCGTACTCTTCGTCGGCGACCTTGGGGCCCTTGCCTGCGGCTAGGGCCTCGACGTAGACCGCCTCGATCGCGTCGGAGACCAGGGCGTACTTGGCGTCCCAGCGTTCCGAGTCGAACCGCCAGTAGCCCGTGACGTCGAGCTGGTCGACGGTCCAGCCGAGTCCGCGAAAGTGCTTGCGCACCAATCGCGATTCGGCGGCTTCGCCGGCGAACCAGCAGTAGCCGCGGCCCTCCGGCCAGGTGAACTCGCGGACCAGCCGCGCGAGTTGGCTTGGGCCATGGCCGTTTCCGGTTCCGATGCTGGGGACTACACAGACGTCGGGGTGGCTGGGTAGGTAGTCCAGGTCGGCGGCCTCGGACACCTCTACCAGCGCGGTGGCGGACCGGCCAGCCGGCAGTTCCTCGATGATGCGGGCGGTCGCGGGCAGTCCGGCCAGGTCGATGACCAGAAGCTGCCAGTCGGTAGTCGGCTCCGGCTGGTACCAGGATCTGGCGTGGTCGAGTCCGACCCGGTCTCCGGGTTGGGCGGTCGACGCCCAGGCCGTTCCCGGCCCGCGGGCATGCAGGACGACGTCGAGGTCGATCCGGTCGCCGACGTGCCGGCGCACCGAGTAGTTGCGTCCATTGGTGTCCGAATCCGGCTCGACGCGGTTGATGCCGTCGGCCGCGATGGGGGGGAAGTAGACGCCGACGGCGGAGTCGCCGCCCGGCTTGACGTCGAGTGCCGTGGGATCGGCTACCTCGAGCGTGATCCGGCGCATTCGAGGACTCAGTTGCTGGGTCGCGACGACGGAGGCCCTGGAGAAGCTCATCAGGTTAGGCTACCCAAACTCAGGGGACGTACTCGCAGGTACCCATACGGCCTCGGTCGGGCGCGTACCGGCCGGAGCGTCAAGACGTCACTTGCCGTGCACTGACACGTCACGCGGTCGTTCCGATTTCGCCCGACGACTCGGCGAGCGTGCTGGCTATGAGCACCGCATCAGTACTCATAGCCGCCGATGAACCCACTTGCGCGACCTCCAGCGCCGCCGGGCCGCGCTACACCCTGTTGCTTTCCACCGACCCCGAGCTCATCGACGCAGCCCAGCGGCTGCGCCACGACGTGTTCACCTCCGAGCCCGGTTTCGCCCTGAAGGCCGACGACCACCGCGACGGTCGCGACGCGGACCGCTTCGACGAATTCTGTGACCACCTGTTGGTTCGCGAGGACGGTTCCGGCGAGCTCGTCGGCTGCTATCGCATGCTCCCGCCGCCGGGCGCCATCGCCGCGGGCGGGCTGTACACGGCCACGGAGTTCGACGTCAGCGCCCTGGACGCGCTCCGGCCGGGACTGGTGGAGATGGGCCGCGCCGTCGTCCGCGCCGATCACCGCAACGGCGCAGTGGTGTTGCTGATGTGGGCCGGCATCCTGGCCTACCTGGACCGCTGCGGGTACGACTACGTGACGGGCTGCGTATCGGTTCCGGTGCAGGGCTCGGTCGACGAGGTGCCCGGCACACAGCTGCGCGGGGTGCGCGACTACGTACGCAAGCGTCACGCCTGCGAATACTCCGTCCGCCCCTACCGTCCGGTGCTGATCGACGGCGTGGGGCTGGACGACATCGCCCCTCCGGACCGGCTGACCGTCCCCCCGCTGATGCGGGGCTACCTGCGCCTCGGCGCCAAGGTATGCGGCGATCCGGCACACGATCCCGACTTCGGCGTCGGCGACTTTCCGGCCCTGCTGGACAAGCGCACGGCCGACGTCCGCTACCTGACCCGGCTCAGATCGGTCTCGCAAGCCTCCGAGGCGGCCGGCGACGCCACCAAGGGGCGGTCCGAATGAGCAGCGGCGAGCACTCCGTCAACCCCTGGCTGCCCCGGGCCTCGTGTGGGGCGCATTGCATCGGAGCCGATGCGCACGC
>JAHFVB010000019.1 GCA_023264755.1 Mycobacterium sp.
GCATCACATCAGCTTATGTTCAACCACGGAAATGTGAACTAGACCTGATGCATGGTCTGTTGGATGGTGACCCCTATGGCATTCACCGGACTCTTCGTTCCACTCGTCACGCCGTTCACGGCCCAAGGCGACGTCGCAGGTGCCGCCCTCGAGACACTAGCCCGGTCCGTGCTCGACGACGGTGCGAGCGGTCTGGTGGCCTTGGGCACGACCGCCGAAGCGGCGAACCTGACCGCGCAGGAGCGCCGCACCATCGTCGACGTGTGCGCCGAGGTGTGCGGGGAGCGCGGAGCGCCGCTGGTCGTCGGGACCGGATCGAACTCGACCGACGCATCGGTCGACGCGATGTCCGACGTCGACGCCCGAGCAGCGGCCGCGCTGGTCGTCGTGCCGTACTACTCGCGGCCCTCCGAGGATGGTGTGGTCGAACACTTCCGCCGACTCGCGGCGGCATGTCCGGTACCGGTGCTGGTCTACCACGTCCCGTATCGCACCGGCCGGTCGCTGACGGCCGGCACGCTGGCCCGACTGGCCCGGATACCGAACGTCGTCGGCTTCAAGCATGCGGTCGGCGGGATCGACGACGACACGGTGGCGTTCCTCGGCGCTACCGCGGCCCATACTTCGATACTCGCGGGTGATGACCTCCATGCAGCGCCGATGCTGGCACTGGGGGCGAGCGGAGCAATCATGGCCTCGGCCAATGTGGCGACGCGCGCCTACGCGGACCTGGTGGCGGCGTGGCGGGCCGGTGCGACCGATCGGGCCCGCCGGCTCCACGACCGACTGGTGCCATTGACCAGGGCCTTGTTCGCTGAGCCCAATCCCGTGGTGGTGAAGGCAGTGCTGGCGCACCGCGGTCGGATTCCGAGCCCCGACGTGCGCTTGCCGCTGCTCGCGTCGAGCGCGGCGGCCACGGCGGCCGCGCTGGACTGCCTCCCGATCAGCTAGCGGCGTGCAGCGGGCAAGCCGTAGCGGAGGCCGCGATGATCGCGCGCACCGTGCGCCGGCACCGGCCGCAGTCTGCGCCGGCCCCGCAGGCGTCCGCGATCTGCTTGGACGTCGACGCCCCGGAGGCCACCAGTTCCGAGACGGTTTGGCTGGTCACTCCGGTGCACAGGCAGACGAACATCACCGCACCCGTGCTTCGACTCGAGCGCCGGGCAGCGTGGGAATTTCGTCGACTCGGGAAATGTCAATTCCCTGGAATGAAGTCGGCAATCGGAGCGCTCCGCGCCGTGAATTCAGCCGGCCGAAGCCCATTGCCGCCAATTCGCGGCGGGGCGCCGTGAATGGGGCAATCGGATCGATTTCGGCACGTCGCCGAATACGTGGAGTCGTCGTCACTGAGGCTTCGTCGGCGACCCGGAAATGGGCACCGATGAGGAGCGAATCGAGTCGATGTGCACCCACCAAGGTCGCTCCACTCCGAGTGCGCGGGGCCGGAGCGCACCGCACGGGTTTCGTGTTAGTGCAGTCTAACCTTACTTAGGCCAGCCAGTCCATGGCTAGGGGCGAAGCTAAGGATCGGCTCACCAAAGACGAGGGAAAATCGCTCTCGAGACACGCCGATACCGGCTCAGGTTTGTTCGCGGTGGGTGTCCACGTCGGCTAGGTTGGGTCTGTTCGACAGCCCCGAACGGCACTCTGACCCTCGACCACCCGCCCGGTGTTTTAGGAGCGATCATGCAAGGCGACCCCGAAGTCCTGAAGCTGCTCAACGAGCAGTTGACCAGTGAACTCACCGCCATCAACCAATACTTTCTTCATTCCAAGATGCAGGACAATTGGGGTTTCACGGAGTTAGCCGCACATACTCGCGCGGAATCGTTCGACGAAATGCGCCATGCCGAGGCGATCACCGATCGAATCCTGATTCTGGACGGCCTGCCGAATTACCAGCGGCTCTTCTCCCTGCGGGTCGGTCAGACGCTGCGGGAGCAATTCGAGGCCGATCTCGCGATCGAGTACGAGGTGCTGACCCGGCTGAAGCCGGCGATCCTGTTCTGCCGTGAGAAGGAAGACAGCACGACGGCCAACCTCTTCGAGATGATCGTCGCCGACGAGGAGAAGCACGTCGACTACCTCGAGACCCAGCTCGAACTCATGGACAAGCTGGGCGAGCAGCTGTACTCCGCCCAGTGCGTGTCGCGTCCGCCACAGTAGGGCTGGACTCGTAACCTTTTTAGCCTGGCTAACGATACATCCGTCGGCGCCGCTGAGCGCCTGACGATGATTGCGAGGCAGGTATGACGAACCCAGCTGCGACGAGTCCAGCGGATCCCGAATCGGCAAGCGTGCAGCTGAGTCCCGGGCAGCGCAACGTCATCTTCCTCAGCGTGCTGCTCGGGATGCTGCTTGCGGCCCTGGACCAGACGATCGTCGCCACGGCGCTTCCCACCGTGGTCGCCGATCTCGGGGGCGCCGGACATCAGGCCTGGGTGGTGACGAGCTACCTGTTGGCCTCGACGATCGTCACGGCGGTCGTCGGAAAGCTCGGAGACCTATTCGGCCGCAAGGTCGTCTTCCAGGTCTCGATCGGGTTCTTCCTACTCGGTTCCGTGCTGTGCGGCCTTGCCGGGTCCATGACGATGCTGGTGGCGGCCCGGGCCCTGCAAGGCCTCGGCGGCGGCGCGCTCATGGTGACCGCGATGGCGGTCATCGGCGAGGTGATCCCGCTCCGCGAACGCGGTCGGTACCAGGGTGCCCTCGGTGCGGTGTTCGGGGTGACCACCGTCGTCGGCCCGCTGCTCGGCGGCTTCTTCACCGACCATCTGAGCTGGCGCTGGGCGTTCTGGATCAACGTTCCCATCGCGCTCGTCGTGCTCGCCGTGGCGGCGTTCGCCATCCCCGCCCTGGCCAAGGCCGCCAAGCCGGTCATCGACTACGCGGGCATTCTGCTCATCGGCGTCGGAGCCTCCGGATTGACGCTGGCGACCAGTTGGGGCGGCAGCGAATACGCCTGGACGTCTCCCATGATCATCGGGCTGGTCCTCGGCTCGATCGCGGCCCTTGCGGTGTTCGTCTCGGTCGAGCTTCGCGCCGCGGAGCCGATCCTGCCGATTCGGCTCTTCGCCAGCCCGGTCTTCACGGTGTGCTGCATCCTCGGTTTCATCGTCGGCTTCGCAATGTTGGGCGCGCTGACCTTCCTGCCCACGTTCATGCAATTCGTCGACGGGGTATCGGCGACGACCTCCGGTCTGCGCACGCTGCCGATGATGGCGGGCCTGCTCATCACCTCGATGGGCAGCGGGGTGATCGTCGGCCGCACCGGCCGCTACAAGATCTTCCCCGTCGTGGGTACCGCGACCATGGCGGTCGGCTTCCTGTTGCTCGCTCAGATGGACGCTGCGACGCCGGCCTGGCAGCAGTCCTGCTACCTCTTCGTCCTCGGCGCGGGCATCGGCTCCTGCATGCAGGTGCTGGTGCTCGTCGTGCAGAACACCTCGCACTTCGCCGACCTGGGGGTGGCCACGTCCGGAGTGACGTTCTTCCGCACCATCGGAAGTTCCTTCGGCGCGGCCATCTTCGGTTCGTTGTTCGCCAACTTCCTGGCCGGCCGGCTCCTGCCCGCGTTGGCCGCGAGCGGCGCACCGGCCGAAGCGGCGAAGTCGCCCAAGTCGCTCCATGCGTTGTCGCCCGCCCAGGCGGCGCCGATCGTCGACGCCTACGCGAGCTCGCTCGGCACCGTCTTCCTGTGCGCCGTGCCGGTGGCGGTGCTCGGATTCGTCGTCGCGCTGTTCCTCAAGGAGATTCCGCTGCGGGAGCTCGAAGCCGGCTCGTCGCCGAACCTGGGGGAGGGCTTCGGGATGCCGAGCACCGACACGCCCGAGCAGCTTCTCGAGGTCGCGGTCGGGCGGATGTTCCGCGACTCTCCGGAGCTGCGACTGCGCAGCCTCGCAGACCGGCCCGGCTGCGACCTCGACGTCGCCACGCTGTGGGCGTTGGTGCAAATCTACCGACAGAACCAGGTGTTCGGGTCGGCGACGTTGACCGACATCGGCGAGCGGTTGCGGGTGCCGTACGAGGTGCTCGAACCGACCTTCGACCGCCTCGTCGCCAGTGGATATGCGTTGCGTACGGGGGAGCGGCTGTGGCTCACCCAATCCGGAATGAAGCGGGTCGACGAGGCGTCCGCGGCAATCGTGGGCTGCATCGTCGACAAGCTGGCGAAGTCCCCCGACTTCGAGGGCAGGCCCGATCGCGACGAGGTGGAGGCGGCGCTCGAACGCATCGCGCATCGGATGCTGGTGCAACGCGACTGGGAGGAGCGTCGGCCCGAACTGGCCGCTGCGCGCTGAGCGGTACTCCTGCCGAGTGTGGACTTTGGCGACGCCGGGGCGACGGCACGCGTGGGGGTAATCCACGCTCGGCGAGGAAGCGGCAGACAACTAGAACGTGTTCCAGAATGGTGCCGGCGCGCGTACGATTCGGCCATGAGCAGAATTGGGGACTTCGCCGACGACGACGCCGCTGGATGGGTGAAGAAGTCTCCCGACATCGGTCTGGCCATGGCCGGCTTCTCCATGGCCGTCTATCAGAAGAACCGCCTGCCCATGCGCACCCGCGAGCTGGCCCGCATGGTGATCGCCCTGGACAACGAATGCGTGACGTGTCAGAACACCCGCGACTCCGACGGCCTCGCCGCGGGAGTCGACGAAGACCTCTACGCCCACGCCGCCGAATGGCGAACCTGGCCCGGGTACAGCCCGCAGGAACGCGTCGCCGCCGAATTCGCGCAACGCTTCGCCAGCGATCACACCGCGCTGCGCGACGACGAGGACTTCTGGGCGCGCTGCAGTGAACAGTTCGACGACGAGCTACTGACGGATCTGGCCTTGTCCTGCGCCATGTGGGTGGGCATGGGACGCATGTTGCGCACCCTCGACATCGGCCAGAGCTGCACCATTACCCTCTAGCACCCGCTCGCGGCAGGGCGACTGCAGGGGACGACTAGACCTCACCCGTGGCGTCGTACACCCAGGACATGTCCGCGGTGGCGAAGTCCTCCATCCAGGTCGGCGGCGCGTGGTTGGCCAGGGCACTCATGTCCCAGTAGTCCTTCCACAGCGTGATCTTGCCGTGCTCGACTCGGTGCACGGTGACGAACCGCAGCACCGCCGATTCGCCTGTCGGCCAATGCCATTCCTCGTGATGCTCGTACATTGCGTCGCCGCCGTTGGCGACCAGCAGACCGTCGAAGTTCTGGTACGAGGCCAACGGCTCCAGCCCGATCTTCAGCCGCTTGACGATGTCGTCCGGACCCTTGGCCGCGGCGGTGGGGCCCACCGGCATGTCCAGGTAGAGGCAATCGTCGGACAGGAACGTCTTGATCCCCTCCCAGTCCCGCGCGGACAACGCCTGCCACAGTCCGAAGACCGTGTCCTCAACCGACACATCCTCAACCGACACTTGACAACTCGACCTTCTCAGTGGGGAGCGCGGGCGCGCGGTGAGCGGCGCGCAGAAACCTCCCGGTGCGCCGACGTCCGACCAGTTCGGTCGCGACGCCCTCGAGGAAGACCGTCCTACCGCCGACCAGGACGGCCGTCACCGTCTGGTCGTTGCGGTTGACCATCCGCGACAGCCCTCCGTACTGGGGGACGGCGGCCTCGGCGTAGCCATCGAGGCGTTCGTCGAGGCGGGTCGGATCGATCACGACGACGTCGGCCCGATCGCCGACCCGCAGGTGCCCGGCGTCGAGCCGGTACCAGTCCGCGAGCTCACCGGTCAACCGGTGGACGGCCCGTTCGACGGTCAGGAAGGGCGTGCCTGCCGCGGCCGCGTCCCGAACGTGGCGCAACAACCGCAGCCCCATGTTGTAGAAGGCCATGTTCCGCAGATGGGCGCCCGCGTCGGAGAAGCCCATTTGTACGCCCGGGTCGCGGGCGAGCTTCTTGAGCACTTCCGGGCGATGGTTGGAGATCGTCGTCCGCCAGCGCAGGGCCTTGCCGTGTTCGACCACCAGGTCCAGGAAGGCGTCGACGGGATGACAGCCCCGCTCGTCCGCCACGGCTCCGAAGGTCTTGCCGTTCACCGAGGAGTCGGGGCAGTCGACGATGTCGGCGTCGTAGAAGTCGCGCTGCCACACCCGCACGCCCAGCTTGTTCTCGTAGTCCTTGCGGAACTGGCGGCGGTAGGCCTGGTCGCGCATCAACTCGTTGCGCTCGACCTCGTCGCGCAGGTGCAGCGCCGCGGCTCCCGATCCGAACTCCTCGAAGATCACCAGGTCGATGCCGTCGGCGTACACCTCGAACGGCACGGGCAGGTGCTGCCACCGGAAGTTGCCCCCGAGCCGGTTGACCAACCGGGCCGCCGGACCCATCCCCAGGGCGGCGTAGGGATTGGACTTCACGTCCGCCGCCGACAGCAGGCTGGTCTTGAGCGGGTTGCGGAACAGCCCCAGTGACTGGGCCAACTGGGAGCCGACGTTGAGCGGATTCTTGACGTCCGGACCGGATTGCAGCACGCGACCCGTCCTGCGCAGCAACGACTTCAGTCGGCGCAGTTCGCGGGGCTTGGCATACGTCGACGGCAGCGTGCGCGAACGGCATACCTCGCCGTCGATCTTGTCGAAGAGCAGCTGCATCGACGACATGCCGACGAAACCGGCCCGCAGCGCCTCGTCCAGCATGCGCTCCATCGTCGCCTGTTCGGCCCTGGTGGGACGCTCGCCCTTGCGCGTCGCTCGATCCAGGCCCATGACCGCGGTCCGCATGTCGGAGTGCCCGATGAAGGCCGCCACGTTGGGTCCGAGCGGCAGCGACTCAAGGGCGGCCACGTACTCGTCGCAGCTCGACCAGGTTCGGTGACCGTCGACGGCCTCGATCACGTGCTCCCTGGGAATGGCCTCGACGCGGCCGAACAGATCGCCCGCCTCGGTCCCGTCGACGTGGATGGTCGACAGCGAGCAGGAGCCGAGCATCACCGTCGTCACTCCGTGTCGAAGCGACTCGGACAGGGCGGGACCGCCGAGTACTTCTACGTCGTAGTGGGTGTGGATGTCGAGCAGGCCCGGCAGTACCCACTTGTCGGTCGCATCGATCACCTGCGGGCAGCCGGTCGCGTCCAGTTCGTCAGCGGTGATGGCGACGACGTGACCGGCGCGGATCGCGATGTTGCGAATCGCAGATGCGGCACCGGTGCCGTCGAACCAACGGCCGTTGCGAATGATCGTGTCGTAGCTCACTCCGCAATAGAACAGCCCGCGGCCCAGCGGTGTCAATCAAAAAGTGAACAGATCCAAGAAAATGTCTACACCGCTGTCCAGGCGTCGGGAAGGCGACCGTCGGTATCGGTGAACCCATACACCCGAGCCAGTTCGGCCGAGCTCACCGAGCGCTGATTCCAACGCGCCCGGTCCGCGTCCGCGGCGATGGCGACGACGCCCCGACCGAGGAACCGCGGCGTCTCGGAATCGGCGAATCCGGGCGGCGCGACGGGGTAACCGTCGCCGCGCTCCGGGTCCATCGCCGAGGCCCAGTCGGCCTCGGTGACGCGGTAGTTGTCGAGCATCAGCTCCGAGCGCAACCAGCCTGGGGTGACGGCCACCGCCGTGCAGCCGAACGGGGCCAAGTCCTCACCCTGGCTGAAGGCGAGCCGGTTGACCGAGATCTTGGCCAGGTCGTAGAACACCGAGATCCGGTAGTGGTACGCGTTGTACTCCGCCGTTCCGTCGGTCACCTCGACCAGTAGGCCACCCGGTCGCGCGGCAAGCAGCGGCAGCAGACAGTGCGACGTGATCAGGTGGGTATCGACGCCGAGGCTCAGAATGCGCAAGCCGTCCTCGAGATCGTGTTCCCAGATGGGCCGGTTCCAACTCGACGGCGGCCCCTTCAAGATCTCGGCGCCCCAGATGTCGTTGACCAGGATGTCGATGACGCCGTAGTCGCGGCGGACCAGCTCGGTGAGCGCACGCACCTGCGCGATGTCCAAGTGATCGGTCGGGACGGCCACGCCGACGCCGCCGAGCTCGGTCACCAATTGCGCCGTTTGCTCGATGGTCTCCGGCCGGTCGTAGTCCGACGTCAGCGTTCCGGTGACGCTGCTGCGTCCCGTGCAGATCACCGTCGCACCCGCCTCGCCGAGCGCAGCCGCGATGCCACGACCGGCGCCGCGCGTCGCTCCGGCGACCACGGCCACACGGCCCTCGAGGGTGGGAGCGCCGGGATTGTTGGCCATGGGACCAGTATTCGCTGCACAGCCCGTCTTCAACTGCGGTTCAGCAGATGAAGGCATACTCGGCGAAGTGACTCCGATGCAGCGCTACCTCGCCGAAGAGATCGCCACCGACCACGTCGACGGGTTGCTGTCCAGAAGAGAGGCACTGCGGCGGTTGGCCCTGATCGGGGTCGGAGCCACCGCGGCCACGTCCCTGATCGCCGCGTGCGGCTCCGGCGCCCAGCCCGCCAACTCGCCGAGCACGACGAAATCGCCGAGCGCGACCGGCGGACCCGCGGCGACCGGCGCCCAACCCGGCCCGCCGCCCGGCAGCGCACAGGCCGTCGCCACGGCGCCGGTGACCTGGACCGGTCCCCGTAGCGAGCTCCAGGGGGCCTGGGCGTCCGCACCCAGCCCGAAGGGGGCGGTACTCGTCGTCCACGAGAACAAGGGCCTCACCGACTGGGTGCGCTCGGTCGCGGGCCGATTCGCCGGAATCGGATACTCCGCGCTGGCCATCGACCTGCTGTCGGCCGAAGGCGGCACGGCCAAGTTCTCCGACCCCGCGGAGGCGACCGCAGCGCTCAGCAAGATCTCGTCGGCGGACTTCGTCGCGGACATGAAGTCCGGACTCGACGAACTTCAGCACCGCGCGCCGGCGGTGAAGATCGCCGCGGTCGGCTTCTGCATGGGCGGCGGCCTGGTGTGGCAGCTGCTCGCCGCGGGCGAACCTCGGCTCGCCGTGGCGGTGCCGTTCTACGGACCGCTGCCAGCAGGCGCCGACTTCGGCGGTTCCAAGCAGGCCGCGGTGCTCGGTTTCTACGGCTCCGAGGACGCCCGGGTCACCGGTACCAAGGCCGCCGCGCAGCAAGCACTCGACAAGGCCGGACTGGTGAATCAACTGGTCGTCGAGCAAGGCGCCAACCACGCATTCTTCAACGACACCGGCGACCGCTACGACGCCACGGCCGCCGCCGACGCCTGGCAGCGCACCCAGGACTGGTTCACGAAGTATCTCGGCTAACAGCCGGCCCGGGGGAATCCGGTATTCACCGCCCATTCAGGTGATGGTTCACCCGGCGTTCGAGACCGCACATGCGCTCCCGTTGTGATCGACGAATGCGGGTCGTGCAGGTCGCCAACTTCTACGGGCCGCGCTCGGGTGGGCTGCGTACCGCCGTGGATCGCTTGGGTGCGGAATACCGCGCGGCCGGCCACGAGGTGTACCTGGTGGTTCCGGGCCGCGAAGCCGAATGCTACGAGATGCCGTCGGGCGTCGTACGGATCTCGTTGCCCGCCAGGCTGATTCCGTTCACGGGCGGCTACCGGGCCGTACTGCCCGGACCGGTCCGCCTGCTTCTGGAGGAACTGCGGCCCGATGCGCTGGAAGTCTCGGACCGGCTCACGCTCCGTTCGCTGGGCCCGTGGGGACGCAGCCGTGCCGTGGCCACCGTGATGATCTCCCACGAACGACTCGATCGGCTGGTGGGACAGGTCCTTCCGGGCCGGCTCGCCCGCGCCGTCGCAGACGCCGCCAACCGCCGCACGGCCGCCAATTTCGACACCGTCGTGTGCACCACCGCATTCGCCAGGGCGGAGTTCGACCGGATCCGAGCCGCCAACGTGGTGACGGTGCCGCTGGGCGTCGATCTCGAACAGTTCCATCCGAGCCGGCACTCATGGCGGCTCCGCAGTCAGTGGGCGGCCAGGGAGCAGACGCTGTTGGTCCACTGCGGCAGGCTCTCCCTGGAGAAGCACGTGCATCGCAGCATCGATACCGTTGCCGAGCTGCGCAATTCGGGTGTCGATGCCAGGCTGGTCGTGGTCGGCGAGGGTCCGTTGCGGGCGCGTCTGGAGCGCCAGGCCGCCAAGCTGCCCGTCACCTTCACCGGGTTCATCGGGTGCCGGAGCACCGTCGCGGCGCTCCTGGCCTCGGCCGACGTCGCGTTGGCGCCAGGGCCGCACGAGACCTTCGGACTGGCCGCACTCGAGGCCTTGGCCTGTGGCACCCCGGCGGTGGTGTCGAACACCTCGGCGCTGGCCGAACTGCTCACCACCGACAGCGGAGCAGCGACCGACAACGATCCGGCGGCGATTGCCAGGGCCGTCACGCGGATCATCGGGCGGCCCGAACCGTTTCGGCGGCACGACGCGCGCCGCAGGGCCGAGCAGTTCCCCTGGCCACGCTCGGCAGCCGGCATGCTCGGGGTGTTGGGCGCAAGCTAGCCCGCGACTCCGCGGGCCCCGCCGGGCTAGATTGTGCGGGTGGGCCGGGGTGCGCATCGTGTCTGAGCAGAAGGTCGCCACGGACTCCGACCGGACCCGAACCTTGTGGTTCGCGTTGCTGCTGACGCTGACCAATGGGTTCATGGACGCCCACACCTATTACGTGCGTGGCGGAGTATTCGCCAACGTGCAGACCGGCAACGTCATCTTCTTCGCGCTGGACATGTCGGAGCGGAAGATCACGGCCGCCATGGCGCACGTCTGGCCCATCCTCGCCTTCATGCTCGGCATGGTGTTGGCCGCTCACATCAAGTCGGGCCGGGTGGAACAGTTCCTCCCACGCCCGCTGGTGTGGACCATGGCCGTTCAGGTGGTGACTCTGGCGGTCATCGGGTTCGTGCCGAGCACCGTCCCGCACAACTACGTGACGGTGCCCATCGCCTTCCTGGCCGCGATGTAGATGGGGCTCTTTCGCAACATCGGCGACCTGGCCTATCTGCCAGTGGCCACGACGGGCAACCTGATGCGGTTCATCGAATCCGGTTACGACGGGTTCGTCGAGAAGCAGCGCGAGTCGCGCCGCGCGTGCGGCATCTACGGCACCTTGATCGTCGGCTTCGCCAGTGGTGCGGTCGTCGGAGCCTTCGCCAGTCGGGCGTGGGGTGTGCACGCCATCTGGTTGGCGGCGGGATTCCTGGCGGTCA
Source organism: Mycobacterium sp. (assembly GCA_023264755.1). Classification (GTDB taxonomy): domain Bacteria; phylum Actinomycetota; class Actinomycetes; order Mycobacteriales; family Mycobacteriaceae; genus Mycobacterium. The sequence continues at coordinate 11,091 of JAHFVB010000019.1, forward strand.
CGCTGGCGTTGTTCGTCGTCGACGAGCGGGTACTGCGTTGAGCTGACGACCGCGGCAACCGATGCTTCTGGCCCGGCGCTGTTTGGGGAAGCCTCGAGGAGGGCACTCGCTGAATCAGCGAGTACGTCAATTCGCGACGTGCCATTGCCCCAAGGAGCCCGACATGACCAACACCGTCGTCTGGATCGTCGTCGCCGTCGTAGTGGTTCTGCTCTTGATCTTGGCGCTCTCGTTCTTCGCGCGAAGCGCCCGGGACCGCAAGCACCGCGCCGAGGCCGACCGCATCCGCGAAGAGGTCAGGGAGGAAAGCAGCCGGGTCGAGAAGCGTGAGGCCATCGCCGCCGAGACCGATGCCAAGGCCCGGGCCGCCGCCGCCGAAGCCGAGGCGAAGGCCGCCGAAGCCGCCCGCCTGGCCGAGCGGGCCAACACTCACCGCAGTGAGGCCGCCTCCTCGCGGGAACGCCTGGACGCCGAACTGGAACGCGCCGACGGCATGGACCCGCGACTCAAGGCCGAGGGCAGGCTCAACGACGACGCCGAGGACGGCGCCGCCGACGACCAGCTCAAGCGTGGCCATGTGAATGAGCCGGCCGAGCCCAAGCAGGCCGAGCTGCGCCACGCCACCGAGTCCGAAGCGCCCCGCCGAGTCGTCGGATAGGGGAGTCCGTCAGCCCCGCGGCGACCAGCACACCGGAAGCCGCTTGATGCCGTGGATGAACGCCGACTGCAGTCGGTCGGGTTCCTCCGTGGCGGCGAGGTCGGGAAGCTGCCGGTGGAGTTCCTCGAACGCCACCGTGATCTCCCGGCGGGCGAGGTTGGCTCCCAGGCAGAAGTGGGCACCACCGCCGCCGAAGCCGACATGCGGATTCGGATGGCGCTTCACGTCGAAGGTCCACGGGTCGTCGAACTTCGAGGCATCCCGGTTGGCCGAGCCGTACCACAGCGTGACCTTGTCGCCCTCAACCAGTTTCACGCCGCTCAACTCCGTCTCGCGAGTGACCGTGCGACGCATGTAGGACACCGGGGAGGCCCACCGGACCAGCTCCTCGACGGCCGTCGGGGCGATGGTGGCGAAGTCGCTCCACCACAGGTCGCGTTGCTCGGGATGGCGGCTCAAGGCGAGCACGCCGTGGCTGATGGCGTTGCGCGTCGTCTCGTTGCCCGCCACCACCAGCAGGATGAAGAAGGAAGCGACTTCGGCCGAGGTCAACCGCTCGCCGTCGAGCTCGGCCTGCACCAGGCTGGTGGTCAGATCCTCACCGGGGTGGGCCCGCCGGTCGTCGGCGAGCGCGGCGGCATAGGCCCCGATGTCCATGGCCACCTTGAGGAATTGCTCGAAGTCGGTGGCGATCTCCGGATCCCCGAACCCCAGGATCACGTTGGTCCAGTAGAAGACGCGTTGATGGTCCGCTTCGGGGATGCCCATCAGATCGCAGATGATCTGCAACGGCAGCGGACCGGCCAGCGCCGACACCAAGTCCGCCGAACCGTCGGGATGCTCGGCCACCATGGCCTGGACCAGCCGCCGCGCGCGATCGCGGACCGAGTCCTCGACGCGGGCCAGCACCCGTGGCGTGAAGGCGCTTCGGACGATGTTGCGCAGTCGGGTGTGTCTGGGATCGTCCATCGCGATCATGGAACCGAAGTACTCGGCGAGCTCGGGCGTCTGATCGCCGATGGTGATGCCCATTGCGGAGCTGAAGAGCTCGGGATGGCGGCTGGCGTGGAACACGTCGTCGTACCGAGTGACCGCGTAGTGACCCGCGCCCATGGCGATGCCGTCGACCTCGAACTCCGACTGCAACGAGACCGGCGCCTCCCGCCGAAGCGTGGCGAAGGCCCCGTCGCGCAGCTCGTCGTCGAGTGCCCAAAAGTCCCAGGAGCCGAGGTCGATGTCGGAAAGTGGCACGTCGGGAGGCGGCTGCCCATTGACCCGCGTCGAGACACCCACGTCGCATCACCTCACCATCGAGAACGTGATGGGCCCGAGCGTAGCGCCACGTCGGCCCGGCGCCCGGACAATGACCGGAGTTCCCTCGATGACCTGCGCCGGCCCGACGTGGCGTGATAGCACCGGATGGTGCGCAACCCACATGCAGGCCAACCGTTTACGACCTCAGACGAGGAACTCGCCGACGCGTTGCTCGACGTCAGCATTCCCACCTTGATGCTGTCGCTGGTGCACATGTCCGGCGATCCGACGCTGATCCGCGGACCGCTGAAGCCCGCGGGGTTGTTCCTCAACGAGGTCCAGGGCTTCATGTCGGCGGACGACAAGGCGGCGGCCCGAAAGCTCGCGCTCGAGGTGATCGCCGACTACCGCGATCGAGGCTGTCCCGAACCCGAGCCCATCGGGGCGGAGCTGCTCAAGGAGATGATGGAGTGGCTGGTCTGCGAATCGGTGCCCGACGAATACGTGCCGCTGTTACTCGAAGAACTGGAACTCGACGGGCTCGACCACCATGCCGTGCAGTCCACGAGTGTCTCGGGTCCGTCCGCCCATCCGGACTTTCCGGTGGTCGTCATCGGTTGTGGCGAGTCGGGCCTGCTGGCGGGCATCCGGCTCAAGGAGGCCGGCATTCCGTTCACCATCGTGGAGAAGAACTCCGGAGTGGGCGGCACCTGGTATCAGAACACCTATCCCGGTGCGCGGGTGGACGTGGGAAATCACTTCTACTGCTACAGCTTCGAGCCCTCCGACCATTGGACGCACTTCTTCGCCGAACAACCGGAACTGCAGGCCTACTTCGAAGGCGTGCTGGAGCGCCACGGCATCGGCCCACACGTGCGGTGGGAGACCGAGGTGACCGAAGCGGTGTGGAACGACGCGACCGCGACGTGGACCGTTCATACGCGTGAACGCGACGGGACCGCCGCGACGCTCCAGGCCCGCGCGGTCATCAGCGCGGTGGGTCAGCTCGACCGACCGGCCATCCCGACGATCCAGGGCCAGTACCAATTCGACGGGCCGGCCTTCCATTCCGCGCAGTGGGACCATTCGGTCGCATTGGGCGGAAAGCGGGTGGCCATGATCGGGGCGGGCGCCAGCGGATTCCAAATCGCGCCCGCCATCGCCGAGCAGGTTGCGCACCTGACGGTGTTCCAGCGCACCGCCCAGTGGATGTTTCCCAACCCGAACTATCACGCCGAGGTCGGCCCCGGGGTGCGCTGGGCATTGCGGCACCTGCCGTTCTACGGCCGGTGGTACCGGTTCCTGTTGTTCTGGCCCGGTTGCGACAAGGGTTTGGCCGCCGCCCGGGTCGACGCCGACTATCCCGATCAGCACCGAGCCGTCAGCGAACTCAACGAACTGACCCGAGTCATGTTCACCGAGTGGATAACCAGCCAGGTAGGCGACGACGCGGAGTTGCTGGCGAAGGTGGTGCCGGACTACCCGGCGACGGGTAAGCGGACGCTGCAGGACAACGGCAGCTGGTTGCGGACGTTGACGCGGCCCGACGTCGAGCTGGTCCGCACGCCGATCGCCCGGATCGAACCGGACGCCGTGGTTACCGAGGATGGAGTGCGACACCCCTGCGACGTCATCGTCTACGCGACTGGGTTTCAGGCCACCAAGATGCTGTGGCCGATGTCGATCGTCGGACGTGACGGTGAGTTACTCAGCGATCGGTGGGGCGAACGTCCGACGGCCTACCTGGGGATCACGGTGCCCGGCTTCCCGAACTTCTTCTGCATGTACGGCCCCGGTACCAACCTGGCCAGCGGCGGCAGCCTCATCTTTCATTCCGAGTGCCAAATGCGTTACATCACTGGATGTTTGGAGCAATTGATCGCGAGCGGGCATCGAGCGATGGAGCCGAGGAAGGACAAGACCGACGACTGGGTGCGGCGCACTCAGTCCGAGCTCGCCAAGATGGTGTGGGCGCAGCCGTCGATCAAGCACTCGTTCTACAAGAACAGTCACGGCGAGGTCTACACGTTGAGCCCGTGGCGGCTGGTCGACTACTGGACGTGGACCCGCACCCCCGACCCGAACGACTTCCGCTTCTGCTGACTCAGCGCTGCCGACGCTATTCCGGAGCTTCGACGACGGCCTTGATCCGCTCGAGCGTCTTGCGCATGTCACGCACATTGCGTCTGCGCCGGAGCTGTCCACCGAAGAGCCCGAACAGGGAAGTGAACAGCCCCTCGTTCATCCGGAACGACTCGGTTACGTCGGTGCCGTCGTTCGTCGGGGTGAACCGGTAGTGCCAGTTGTTCACCGCTCGGTCGCCGAGCAACACCTCGAAGCCGAACTCGCGCCCCGGTTCGCAGGCCGTCACCCGGCAGGTGGTCCAGTACACGGGGCCGATCTCGTTGCGTCTGACGTGGCCACGGAACTTGGCGCCCAACGCGGGACCCGTTGCCCCGTCCAGCCATTCGGCTTCGAAAGTCTCGGGGGAGAACCTGCCGGTGTTGCGGACGTCGGCCACCAGCTCCCAGATCCGCTCGGCCGGCGCATTCATCGCGACGGTGACCGATGCCTCCATTGGCCATCCTCCTTCTCGATCCCTGGGCTGAGGGTATAGAAGTCAGCGCGCCCGGGTAAGGGGCCGGTGGGCGCCGTCATCGGATCGTCGCCATCGCGATCGTCGTCCTCGGGACCGGCGGGATTCGCCAAGAGCACCCTCCGCTGGGGCCGTGGTGGCGTTGACTGTCCGAGTGACCGATTGGAGCGGACGCGACTACGTCGAGGTCAGCGCACTGCAACGCACGATGATCGCCGACGCGATGGTCGCCATGTCGTTCTCACCCTCGGACTGGGTGCTCGACGTCGGGTGCGGCGATGGATTTCTCACCCGCACGATCGCCGACCTGGTCCCCGCTGGTGGGGCCGTCGGCGCGGATGCCTCTCGGCGAATGATCGCCACCGCTCGGGAAGAGACCGTGCCCACGGAGTCTGGCCCCTGGTTCGTCGTGGCCGACGCCCGGCGGCTGCCATTCGAGTCCTGCTTCGACGTGGCGGTCTCCTTCAACGCACTGCACTGGGTGCGGGAACAAGACGAGGCGCTCGGGCAGCTGGCGGCTGTGGTGCGGCCCGGCGGACGAATCACCATCCAGATGGTGTGCGCAGGCAACAGGCCGAGTCTGGAGTCGACGACGATGCAGGTGTGCCAGAGCCCGCGTTGGGCCGCTCGCTTCGAAGGTTTCGTGGCTCCGTTCACCCATGTCGCCCCCGACCACTTCCGGGAATTGGCCGCTTCGGCCGGTCTGACCGTGACGGACCTCGCCGTGGCGGATCACGACTGGGATTTCGGAACGCGGGACTCCTTCCAGCAATGGTGCGCGGTGGGGTCGACGGCGTGGACAGACCGATTGCCGGAGTCGGAGCGGTCCCAATTCGGGTCCGACCAGGTGGACGCCTACGAACCGATCGCAGGGGGGCCCGGGCGCTTCCGGTTCACCCAGCTGCGCGCGCAGCTGCATCGATGACGATTCCTTCAGGCGCCAAGTACTGACCGGTTGGTGACGTGAACTCCAAGGGCAGCCCAACCGTGTGATGAGTGGGTTTACTCGATCGGAGCCGGGAGTGTCCTGCGCGCCCGGCCCGAAGGACCGGAAGGAGCTGGCCCATGGCCGCCTCGAAATCATGTGCTCGGGTCGTGATGGCGATCGTTGCCGCACTGACCGCAATTGTGCTCATCGGTCCGCCCAGGGCCATCGCAGATGACCGAATTCAGTTCACCGGAACCACTCTCGCCGGAGCCCCCTTCGCTGGATCCAGTTTGGCTGGCAAACCGGCCGTGTTGTGGTTCTGGACGCCGTGGTGCCCGTTCTGCAACGCCGAGGCGCCCAGTGTCAGCGCTGTCGCCGCGGCGCATCCCGACGTGAGCTTCGTGGGCGTCGCGGCCCGCTCCGACGTCGGCGCCATGCAGGACTTCGTCAGCAAGTACCACCTCGGCTTCCCCAATCTCAACGACGCCGACGGCTCGATCTGGGCGCGCTACCAGGTTCCGTGGCAGCCGGCCTACGTGTTCTACCGGGCGGATGGCTCGTCGACGTTCGTGAACAATCCGACCTCCGCGATGTCGCAGCAGGAACTGTCCGATCGCGTGGATGCGCTGAAGCGCTGACGCCGGTGGGCTCCGACGGGTACGGGCTGGCCTTCGCGGCCGGCCTGGTGGCGGCCCTGAATCCGTGCGGCTTCGCCATGCTGCCCGCGTACCTTGCGCTGGTGGTCCGTGGGGAAGGGGTGACGCGAAGCTCCGCGCTGGGGCGGGCGGTGACCGCGATCGCGGCGATGGCGCTGGGCTTCGTCGCGGTGTTCGGGGCGTTCGGACTCCTGACGGCCTCCGCGGCCGGCGCGCTGCAAGCCCACCTGCCGTACGTGACGCTCGCCGTCGGGATCGCGCTGCTCGTCGTCGGCTGCTGGGTGCTGGCGGGGCGCACACTGTCGCTGCCCGCGCGAAATCCCTTGGGTGACAACGCGCGATGGGCGCCAACCGCGCGACTCGGATCGATGTTCGGCTACGGGCTCGGCTACGCGCTGGCGTCGCTGTCGTGCACGATCGGCCCATTTCTGGCGGTCACCGGCATTGGCGTCAGTGGATCCTTCGATGCGTTGGGGGCGTTCCTGGCGTACGCGGCCGGATTCACGCTCATCGTGGGCACGCTCGCGGTCGCGTCCGCGCTGACGAGTTCCGCACTCGTCGACCGGATGCGGCGGATCCTGCCCTACGTCAACCGATTGAGTGGGGCGATCCTGCTGCTCGTCGGCGCCTACGTCGCCTACTACGGGTGGTACGAACTGCAGTTGTTCGCCGCCCGCGGCGACTCCCGCGACCCCGTCATGGCGGTCGCCGCGAGGTGGCAGGGCACGCTGGCCGGCTGGGTCTTCGCCCACGGGCCGTGGCCATGGCTCGCCGCGCTCGCGGCGATGATCGTCATCGCCCCAGGGTGGACGCATTGGCGCCGACGGGCGCGCCGCTGACCTGCGTGCGGGCGACGATACCGGCCACCACCAGGTCTCCGCAGCCCTCGGCATCCCGGCGTCGACAAAGGCAGCAAATAAATCGTCAGCCAACTCTCAGGAAGTCCAGCAACGTGCCCCGAACAATGGTTTCACCGCCGCAACGACGGGGAATTACGGACTGGTGACGCACCCCGTTGAGGCCGCCAACGATTCGCTGTCGGTGTCCGAATTCGGGTACTGTGCGTAAACTGCGCTGTCGTCGCAGACGTACGGAGCCCGGCTCTGCAGCGCGTCCAAGTTCAGATCAGACTCTCACACCGAACGCCAAAGGCTACAGACTTGTCCAAGACATCCAGCGACACCAAACGCCTGAAGCCACACTTCGAGGACGTACAGGCGCACTACGACCTGTCCGACGAGTTCTTTCGGCTCTTTCTGGACCCCACTCAGACGTACAGCTGCGCGTACTTCGAGCGCGACGACATGACGCTGGAAGAGGCTCAGCTGGCGAAGATCGACCTGTCGCTCGGCAAGCTCGGCCTCGAGCCCGGCATGACGTTGCTCGACATCGGGTGCGGCTGGGGCGCCACCCTGAACCGGGCCATCGAACGCTATGACGTCAACGTCATCGGCCTCACGCTGAGCAAGAACCAGCAGGCCCACGTCGAGGAACTGCTGGAGAAGTCGAACAGCCCGCGGACCAAGCGGGTCTTGTTGGAGGGTTGGGAGCAGTTCCACGAGCCCGTCGATCGGATCGTGTCGATCGGCGCCTTCGAGCACTTCGGCCGAGACCGCTACGACGACTTCTTCAAGATGGCCTACACGGCGCTGCCCACCGACGGGGTGATGATGCTCCACACGATCATCAAGCCCAGCGATGAGGAGTTCGCCGACCGCGGCTTGCCACTGACGATGAACAAACTCAAGTTCTTCAAGTTCATCATGGACGAGATCTTTCCCGGCGGCGACCTCCCGCAGGTCAGGCAGATCGAGGAACACGCGCAGAAGGTCGGCTTCGAGCTCACCCGGGTCCAGCCGCTGCGACTGCACTACGCCCGCACGTTGGAGATCTGGGCCGACGCGCTCGAGGCCCGTCGGGACGAGGCCATTGCGATTCAGTCCCAAGAGGTCTACGACCGGTACATGAGGTACCTGACCGGCTGCGCGGAACTGTTCACCGAGGGCTACACCGATATCTGCCAATTCACGCTGAAGAAGGGCTGAGCAGGGCACCTGCAGGCCGACCGGCCGCCTGGCTCCGCGCACCGGGGCCCAGGAGGTTGCTGGTCACCGCCCTTTCGCTGACCTTGGTGCTCGGCGCCCTGGTGTTGTGGGTCGTCCATTCCGCGGCCACGTCGGCCTACCTGCGTGACCACCCGGCCGATCCGCTCAGCGATGAGGGGGCCACTGCGGAAGTGGTGGATGCCATCGTCGACGTCGTGCGGGCCGCCAGGCTGCACGAGCCGGCGGGCGGCTACGCCTTCCGCTCCTGCAAGAACGTCGACGACCCGCCGTACCAGGTGGTCGTGGACATGAACTTCGCTGTACCCCAGGGTAATTCAGTGAGCTACC
>JAHFVB010000619.1 GCA_023264755.1 Mycobacterium sp.
CAAAGTGCGGGTCCCCGCGGAGTTGCTCGCCGGTTACTACCGCGCCGTCTACAAGGTCTCGCTGGAGTACGTCGCGTCGGTGACGCCCGAGGAGTTGGCGCGCATCGTGGACACCCGCTGGACGCCGCCCGTCACCGCCAGCGCCCGGTTGGTCAGCATCATCGACGACTGCGCGCAGCACCTGGGCCAGGCGGCCTACGTCCGGGGGATCGCGGGCTGAATGACGCGGGATACCGCGCTCCGGTGGTGGCCGGCCATCGGATTGCCCGCGCTGGTGCTGCTCGGGCTGCTAGTGGGCCGGGGTTCGACTCCGCTGGACGACCGGTTCCTCCGGTTCGGGGACACTCACCCGAACGCGTACGTGCTGCTGCTGTGCACTGATGCGCGGCTGTTGGTGCTGCTCTACCTGGTGGCCGGGGCCATTGCACTATTTGGGCGCAGGTGGCGGTTGGCGGCCGTCGCGCTGGTGACGCCCGTCGTGGCGGTGGCGGTGGTGCGCATGCTCAAGCTGGCCTTCGGACGCGACAAGGGCGGCGCGTTGGCCTACCCCAGCGGTCACGTGACGGTGACGGTCGTCGTGCTCGGGTTGTTGGTGCTGACGCTCGGTGCGCGGCTGTGGATGTTCGTCGTGGCGTCGGTCCATGCGCTGCTCGGGCTCTTGGGGCAGGCGATCAGTTATCACTACTTCACCGACACCGTCGGTGCGCTGTTGCTTGGTACCGCGGCGCTGTGTCTGGCCGTCCGCGCGGCCGGACTTGACAGGTGTCAACCCCGATGCGACCCACGTCACATCGTTGGTTAACATGGGTTCATGACAGCGACGCACGACGTGGACGCCTCCCGCACCGCAGCCATCACCAACCCCGCCACCGGCGGCAGCGCGGGCACGGTGCGATGGACGGACCCGGCCGACGTACCCCGCATCGCCGCAGGGCTGCGCCAGGCGCAACGCGAGTGGGACGCCCGCGGTGCCGCGGGACGCGCGAAGGTGCTGGCGCGGTTCGCGGTCTGGATGGGTGAGCATCGCGACGAGATCGAGGCGCTGCTGATCAAGGAAACCGGCAAGTCGGCGACCGACGCCGCCCAAGAGGTGCCGCTGCTCATCATGATCGCGTCGTACTACCTCAAGACGATGGAGAAGGCGCTGGCGCCGGAGACTCGCCCGGCCGCCCTGCCATTCCTGGCGATCAAGAAGATCACCGTGCACTACCGGCCCCGTCCGGTGGTGGGCATCGTCGCGCCGTGGAACTACCCGGTGGCCAACCTGCTGATGGATGCCATCGGTGCGTTGGCGGCGGGCTGCTCCGTCCTGCTCAAGCCGTCCGAGCGGACGCCGCTGACCGCGGAACTGCTGCTGCGCGGCTGGATCGACTCGGGCGCACCCGAGGTGATGGCGATCGTCCAGGGCGCCCGCGAGGCCGTCGAGGCCGTCGTCGACAATTCCGACTACATCCAGTTCACCGGGTCGAGCGCCACCGGCGTGAAGGTGATGGAGCGGGCCGCCCGCCGGCTCACCCCAGTCAGCCTCGAACTCGGCGGCAAGGACCCGATGATCGTGCTCGAGGACGCCGACGTCGACTTGGCCGCCCACGCCGCGGTGTGGGGTGCGATGTTCAACGCGGGTCAGACATGCGTCTCGGTCGAGCGGGTGTACGTGCTCGAGTCGGCGTACGACGCGTTCGTCGAGGCCGTGGTGCGTGACGTCAAGAACCTGAAGGTAGGGGCGGGTGAGGGCTTCGACTTCGGCGCGCAGATCGACGACAGTCAGGTGGCCGTCACCGAGCGGCACGTTGCCGACGCCGTCGCCAAGGGGGCCAAGGTGCTCACGGGTGGGGCCCGCCCGGAAGGGCCGGGCAGCTTCTACCTACCGACCGTGCTCGTCGACGTCGACCACTCGATGCTGTGCATGACGGAGGAGACCTTCGGCCCGACGCTGCCGATCATGAAGGTGTCCTCGGTGGCCGAAGCGGTGCGGCTGGCCAACGACAGTCCCTACGGGCTGAGCGCCTCGGTGTTCTCGCGTGACGTCGAGCGTGCCAAAGACGTTGCCGTAGAGCTTGATTGCGGCGCGGTGAACATCAACGACGTGATCTCCAACCTGATGTGCACGACCGCACCGATGGGCGGCTGGAAGACCTCGGGCATCGGCGCGCGCTTCGGCGGTGCCGATGGACTGCGCAAGTTCTGTCGTCAGGAGGCGGTCGTCGCGCCCCGCACCAGCGCCGGGGCCGGCGGGAACTACTACAACAACTCGTTGTCGGCGCTCAAGCGGATGAACACGATGATGACCAAGCTGGCGTTGCTGCGGCCCAAGCGCGTAGCCAAGTAGCGGGCCGCGCTCGCCACCTTCCGTTCACCGGCAGGTCACCATGCCGTTGGGGGCGG